>CAZSON010000022.1:0-20787 GCA_964608375.1 uncultured Desulfobacter sp.
GGTGCGAACCTTGAGTTAATCTTAACACCTTAATATAATTAAAACTGATATTGTTTTTCAAGTAAAATGTGTCATATCGTTTTTAAGATTTTCGACTTTTGTTATTCAGCTCCTTGCCTTTTCATAGGCGGTCATAGCCTCTTTTTGAAACAAATATTCCATGCCGGTATATCTCGGTGAGATATGAAAGAGCGTAAACTGTTTTACCCGCGCCCGTCCTGCGATGTTACCGGCCTGTCTGGCGGTTAAATGAAATTTTTTTTTGGCGATATCCTTATGCGATTCTAGAAATGCACCCTCAATGAAAAGATGATCCGACTCTTTTGCAAAATCAATAATCTTATCCGCATTTTCCCGGTTGTAAACCGCATCCGTGACATAGGCCACCTTCTGACCCGGCGTGATCAATGCGATCCTGTCGGCCAGATCTCCCAATCTGAACCGCTTTTTTATCGAGTTATTATCGCCCGATCCAACTTCAAAGTTCTCATCGAGATCAGCCTGATTTAATAGGGCGTTTTTAAACCGCTTAAGCCAGGGTCCGATTTGGAGCCCAAGCGAAAGCACGGCCTCTTTTTTTATGTTAATGTGAAATCGTTCCTTTAAGGAAAATCCGAGACACGGGATATTGTGATCCAGGATTACAGTGGAGACCGATAGGCCGGGTTCTTGATATATAGTGCTGCAAAACGGCTGCTTCATGACCGGGTCAGTCGGAAAAAATCTGTTCTGGCAAAGATAATTTCTTGAAATCAGATGATCTGAATCTATCTCAGTCAGATGAACGGTCAATTGATTGGCAAAATTTTTCACAAGATTCCATTGATATCCGGAAAGTTTTCCTTCGACATTTTTTAAAAAACCTTTGGGGCCGTAAAGATTGAGAGTTTTTTCTCTGCCGAGAAAAATTCGCAGGAGTCTGTCAAAGCCGATAAAATGGTCCATATGGGTATGGGTGATAAAAACGTGGGTGATTTTTAGAGTGTCCCGGGATGGGACAGAACAGATATCTCCCAGATCGAATATAAAGGCTCGTTTTTCAAAAAGAAAAGGGACAAATAGACCGGGGTCGTCAAAGGGTCCATTGACTAACCTCGGATATAGGAATGGACGCATCAGCGAACCCTTAAAGGTTGTTGGTTAAGGCGAAGGTAATCGTGCCGAATCAGATTGCACACGCTTCTGTATTTTCGATCATAATTTGTTTTGTTTTTTTTCCGTTCCACCGGTTCCAATCCAGCCGGAAAACGATCTGTTCAAAACTTTCCTTTAACGGCGAATCGGTTTTAGCGTTGAAATGAATAGCACGGAAAGGTTTTGCTGTCCTGCCGGACGTCTGTATTAATTGCATCTGTCTGTGGTTGCCACCCACAATTTTCGAAGATAAAACATCCACATTTTTTGTTAAAAAAATTGGTGCTGGATTACCCGGGCCATGCGGCTTTAACGATTCCAGCTCATCGATCAGTGAATCTGATATCTGGTCGAAATCGAGCACATAATCGATGGTTATCCTTGGCAAAAAATCATCAGGCCCGGTCATTTTTTGGACTGTTATTTCAAAATGCTGCTCGAAAGGTTCAATATTTTCATTTTTTATTTTCAGCCCTGCTGCTGCGGGGTGACCGCCAAAGCGTTCAAGATCTTTCGAACATGCCTGAAGTCCTTTATAAAGATTGAAACCGGGTATGCTCCTTGCGGACCCTTTCCCTTCCTTTTCTTTGGTGCTAATCAGAACCACCGGTCGATGGTATTTTTCCACTAGTCTAGATGCCACGATTCCCAGAACGCCGAGGTGCCATTTTGGGCTGGCGAAAACCAAAGCGCTTTTTTGAAGTACATGCGGATTGTTATTGATATGTTTGCAAATATCATCGATAATCTCTTTTTCGATATGCTGACGGTTAACGTTCATCTGATTCAACATTCTGGCTTTTTGTTTTGCCGTATCAGGATGCATAGTTGTTAACAGCTCGACGGCTTTTTTTGCATGTCCCATCCTTCCCGCAGCATTTAATCGAGGCGATAGCCTGAACGCAAGATCTTCGGTCGTAATGGCCTTAAGCTCTATGCCGTTTATCTCCGCCAAGGCCTGTATGCCGGGTCGTTTAGAAGATTGAATCACCCCTGTTCCGATCGCACTGAAAATTCGATTTTCAAACGTAAGCGGAACTAGATCGGCTACGGTTCCCAACGCGACGAGATCAACAAATTTTTTTAGATTAGGCTCTGGTCGATTACGCCAAAAATGTCTATCCCTGAGATGTTTCCGAAGGGAGATAAGGAGGTAAAAGGCCACGCCGACACCGGCAAGGTGCTCAAAACCCGCCGAACAATCGCGCTGACTTGGATTAATAATTGCCAGCGCATGTGGGGCAGGGTAGGATATTTTATGGTGATCGGTGATGATGACATCAATACCGATCCTGTTAGCGGCTCGAACCGCCTCATGGCTGTTGGAACCGCAATCAACGGTGATAATAAGATTTATCCTGTTTGTCAGCGCCTGATCTCGAATATGGGCAACCTGCAGGCCATACCCTTCTTTTAAACGATGAGGGATATAATAAGATACATCTATCCCGACATAGCAGAGAAACTGATAAAGAATGGTTGTAGCGGTGACACCATCCACATCGTAATCGCCAAAAATTAAAACTTTTTCGTTTTCTTTTATCGCAGTGTAAATGCGTTGAACGGCGATGTCTATGTCCTTTATGCAGAAAGGGGGGCGTAGAAGGTTAAGTGAAGGGTTTAAAAAATCGGAAATATCTTCGGGTGAAGTCATTCCACGGTTGACCAAAATCGATGCAAAAACCGGGCTGCATTTGAGCACTTTCAAAAGCTGTTTAACTGTGTCGCTATTCGGTTGTAAAATCTTGCACCTTTTTTTCATGAGAGGGGCATATCGCATTCTGTCATTTCGAACAACAGATAATTCGATCTATTTTAAAAACGGCAAAAGAATTGAATTCAGAATTTGCTATTGAAATTAATCAGAGTATGGTGATATCTAACTGAGCGGGAGAGCATAATCGTAAGGCAATTTTTTTGAAAACAACAAAAAAATATTACCGTGTGGATCGAAGGGAGATCTCTTTTTTAAAATTTGTTTTTGAGTCATATGAGGGCATTACCATGTTTAGCACCATCGATCCGGAATTGGGGATTGTCGAGTTCCACATTTCGCCCGGGTGTGAATCGGATGTGGAGATGATTTTAAATGATCTCCAGAATAGCATTATGATCGAACCTATGATTAATTTTAAAAACCATGGATACAAAACTTCTATATATTGATACCATCGGCTGTCAAATGAATGTATATGACTCCGAACAGTTTGCCAGAGGCCTTCGACCCTTGGGGTATACTTTAACATTATCTTTGGATACGGCGGATCTTGTTATCGTCAATACATGCTCGATTCGGGAAAAGGCACAACAAAAAGCATTCAGTTTTTTAGGCCGTCTTGCAACCTTGAAAAGAAAAAGCCCCGATCTTATCATCGGCGTTGGCGGGTGTATGGCTCAGCAGGAGGGGAGGAGGATTCTGGACCGGATGCCTCATCTTGACTTTGTTTTTGGAACACAGGCGGTCGGCCGGTTGCCAAAAATTGTCAAAAAAATTGAATTAAATAGGCAATCGGTTGTAGATATAGACCATTCAGACGGGACCGGTGAACTCGAGCTTGTTGCCGTTGTGCCATCTGCCGAAGATAATCAGACTCCGACGCGTTTTGTGACCATAATGCGCGGGTGTGATAATCATTGTTCCTACTGCGTAGTACCCCGTGTCCGGGGGAGAGAAGTCAGCCGGAATCCGGAAAACATTCTCAGAGAAATTCGAAATTTAGTAAAATCGGGTGTGCGGGAGATCACCTTGTTGGGTCAGAACGTCAACAGTTTTGGAGATAAGGAGGGATCCTGTTCGTTCCCTGATCTCCTGTTGCGAATCCACGACATCGAAGACCTTTTGAGAATTCGATTTACAACCTCTCACCCAAAAGACCTTTCGAAAAATCTGATAGACGCGTTCAGAGATCTCGACAAATTGTGCAAACATATCCATCTGCCGGTTCAATCGGGGTCTAACTCGATATTGCGTCGAATGAATCGGAAATACACCAGGGAAGACTATCTTGAAAAAGTCGATCAAATGCGTACAATATGCCCTGATATTGCTATTTCAACCGACATAATCGTCGGGTTTCCCGGTGAAACATCGGAAGATTTTGATGCAACTCTCGATTTGATTAAAGAAGTGCAATATGATAGCCTGTTTGCATTTAAGTATTCTGATCGTTCTCATGCCCCGGCGAGCGGATTTTCGGGTAAAGTGTCAGAGTTGGTAAAAAAAGAGCGGTTGGAAGCGGTGCTCGATTTGGGAAAAAAATATGCTGCCAAGAAAAACAGGGCAATTGTCGGATCGACCGAATTAATCCTTGTTGAGGGACTTAGCAAACAACAAAGAAAAAGTGTTACAGACTGCAAATCCAATGATTGTCAGTGGTCCGGACGGACTTCGACAAATAAGATCGTAAACTTTACCAGAGGGAGGGGATCTCATTCAGATGATATCATTTCAAAAGGTCAAATGATTCAGGTTCAGATTGATAAAGCGTATGTTCATTCACTTTCGGGCATTGTTGCTGAAGGTAAAAAAGAGTTTTCAGTTCCAGGCAAACAAGGAAATGCAAGTTATGTTGCACAAGGTTAACATTGCGGGCTTGACTATTGATCCTGCCTCAAATACACCGATTATTATTTTAAAATCTTTAAATGATGATCAAGCTATTCCGATATGGATCGGGTTACTAGAGGCCACTTCTATCGCGTCGGTATTACAGGATATTAAGTTCGATCGCCCAATGACCCACGATCTTTTTAAAAATGTTTTGGATGCTCAAAATATTGAGGTCTTAAAAGTTGAGGTTTGTGATTTAAAGGATAACACTTTTTATGCAAAAATATATTTTGCTGGCAAAGAAAAGAAATTCATTATGGATGCAAGGCCGAGCGATGCTATTGCCGTCGCCCTCCGATTTAAAGCGCCTATTTATGTGGACGACAAAGTGATTGAAAAGTCAAAAATGGGATTTGGCGATGTTGAGATTTCGGATAAAAGTGAAGAGGGGAAAAAGTGGGCGGAATACCTTGAGAAACTTTCGCAGGAGGATTTTGGCAAGTACAAAGTATAGCATCAGAGGCAAGGGATACTCGCTCATAACCGTTTATTAATCCACAACCAAAAGGAGGAGGTCAAATGAAAAAGCTATATTTAATTTTTGTGTGTGTTTCAATTTCCGTTTTTCTTCTAGTTGGATCCGCTGCATCCAAAGAAAGGGTGGTTGTATACACTTCTTTGGAAAACGAAGAGGTTGTCGAGTATCTGAAGGTTGCTAAAAAAGACCTGTCCGATCTGGATATTCAGGCCATCCGTTTATCGACCGGCGAACTGGGAGCACGTATGATGGCAGAAAAAGACAATCCGCAGGCCGACGCTATCTGGGGTTGGGCCGTGACGAATATGTCAGAATTTGTTCCAAAGGGAATGCTTGTGCCGTATAAACCAAAGGGTTGGGCGGCAATTCCGAACAATTTCAAAGATCCAAAGGGATATTGGACAGCAATTGATTTGTATGCAGCTGCACTTGTTCCGAATACCAGGGTGTTGAAACAAAAAAACCTGCCTGCGCCTAAAGGGTGGAACGATCTTCTGAATCCGATTTACAAAGGAATGTTGATCATGCCGAATCCTGCGAGTTCAGGCACCGGTTTCTTACAGGTTGCCAGCCTGCTGGTAATGCTCGATCCGGATTATAAAAACAAACCGGTGGAGCAGAACAAAGCATGGGATTTTCTTAAAAAACTGGACAAAAATATGGGCCAGTATATTAAAAGTGGTTCCAAGCCTGCTAAATTGACCGCTGCCGGGGAATATGCGATTGGAGCCTCTTTTGCCTTTGTCTATTCTTCGTTGAAGAAGAAGGGTTTTCCGGTTGGGTTAATTTTACCCGAAGAGGGTGCCGGGTTTGAACTCGAAGCCAATGCATTGTTGAAAGGCGCCAAACACGAAGCTGCGGCCAAAAAGTTTTTAGACTGGGCGATTAGCAAAAAAGCTATGGGAGAATACGCAAAATTCAAGCTGGGTGTGACCTATCCAGGGGTTGCAGGGCCTAAAGATTTACCGGCTTTAGAAACCATAAAACTAGCGCCCATGGATTTCCCGTGGCAATCTAAAAACCGTGCAAAAATTTTAGAAGTTTGGCAGGGGCATTTCCTGAGATAAAAATCAGATTAACGACACACTCGATAAACTTCATAAATCCTCTTTCAGGGGATTTATGAAGTTTTTCTCCTATTCGAATCCGAAAAACCTTTTTTACTAAAAAAAATACTTGTGTTTTCTATCTAATTGTATGATTGTCTATACATCTAAACCAATAATCGACTAAACAGTTGATAACTCCCTAGTCGTTATATAAACGTAAAATCATCACAGAAAGGTGTTTGGATAAATATCCAGAGACCAAATGAAAGGATAGTGTGATGAAAACCACATCCAAACAGCTTGTTTTAAAAAACATCCGGAAACAGTTTGGCTCACTGGTCGCTGTCAAGGATGTGAATCTAGTGATTCAACCCGGAGAATTTATCTGTTTTTTAGGTCCGAGTGGATGTGGCAAAACAACCCTTTTGAGAATAATAACCGGGTTTGAGCAGCAGACAACCGGTGATATTATTTATGATGAAAAAGTGATCAATGACGTGATACCCCAAAAAAGGGATTTTGGAATTGTCTTTCAATCCTACGCCCTTTTTCCGAACATGACGGTCCATCAAAATATCGCCTTTGGCCTGAAAATGCGCAAAATGCCCAAGAAGCTGATGAATGAGAGGGTGAGTGAAATTCTCCAGCTTGTGGGGTTGACGGAGTGGGAGATCCATTATCCTTCACAATTAAGCGGCGGTCAACAACAACGGGTGGCTCTGGGGCGAGCGATTGCCATAAAACCTAATGTATTATTATTGGATGAACCTTTAAGTGCATTGGATGCAAAAATACGCGTTCGTCTTCGAACAGTGATTAAGAAGTTGCAGGAAGAACTTGGAATAACAATGATTTATGTGACCCATGATCAGGAAGAAGCCTTGGCGCTTGCCGATCGGGTTGCCGTTATGCGAGATGGTGAGATCAGACAGATCGGTTCACCCTGGGAAATATATAAAGAGCCCAAAACGAGCTATATTGCTGAGTTTGTCGGAACTTCCAATTTTATTACTGGAAAAAAAATTGATGGAAAGGTTAAATTCGGACGACTGGAACTAACGGTTTCAAATCTCGGTGATCTGGATAGCGAAACGGTATATCTTGCGATTCGACCTGAAAATATAGAATGGGTGGATAAAACGCTGGCTCCGGGGCATTATCTGCCATCCAATGTGGTGGCGGTTGAGGCAGAGGTCATCAATTTTCTGGGTGCGATCGTGAGGATTACCTTCATTCTTGAAGGAGAAGAAATGATAGTGGATATTCCGGAAAAAGAGTTTGAAAAAATCAAGCTGAAAAGAAAAGACAAATTTCAGCTTTATTTTCCGCCGGGTGCTTTCCATGTCTATTCAGAACTATTTCGCAAACTGATATAGACGAAAAAAATTATGAATAGCCCGTCAAAAGCAGATACCGTAATCGCTCCGTATCAAGTTCCAGCCGTTCAGATGGAAATCGATAGGTTCATTGTTCCAGCGGTTACCATATTTATCGGTCTGCTCCTCAGTTTTTTTATGCTCTTTCCTTTGTTCGCAATCCTCAAGCTGAGTTTTTTCAAAGGCGGCGATTTCGCTTTGGCAAATTTTACGCTTGCCAATTTTCAAAAATATTTCACCACTTCCTACACCTTAAATGCGCTATGGCACAGCCTTTATGTATCATTTGCCACCACGATAATCGTGACCGTCATTATTTTCTTTTATGCCTATGCCATGACCCGGACCACAATGGCTGGGAAAACATTTTTCCGCAATATCATCATGATGCCGCTGGTGGCGCCCTCTATTGTTCAGGCGTTGGCGCTGATTTATCTGTTCGGCAGAAATGGACTGATTACCGCCCATCTGTTTAAAATAGACTGGAATATTTATGGAGCAACCGGCATTATTGTTTCTGAAGTGCTGTATTGCCTGCCCCATGCGTTTGTCATTTTATATACAACCCTATCGGCCGTTGATATCCGTTTGGATGAAGCCGCTGAAAGTTTAGGCGCATCGCCGTTAAAGGTCTTCACGCGGATCACACTCCCATCAGCAAAGTATGGAATTTTTAGCGCCGCTGCGTTAACATTCAATCTTACCATCACCGATTTTGGCAATCCTGTTGTTATCGGCGCGAATTATAACGTTCTGGCCACCGAAATTTATGCACAGGTTACCAATCTCTACCGCTTTGACCTGGGGGCCACCATCAGCATTATACTGCTTGTTCCGTCCCTCATGGCGTTTATGCTAAATTATTATATTTCGAGGAAGACATTTTCAATGATCAGCGGGGCTGCCCGGCCTGTTATTCCTCCCTCCAGACCTTTGAAAAAAATATCATACACGATTTATTGCTACCTGATAACCTTTGCAATCATTTTAGTGTTTGCTACTGTAATCATCGGTTCTTTTGTTAAAATTTGGCCCTATGACTGGACGTTGACCTTGCAACATTATAATTTTCCCTCCATAGCAGGGTATTCCGCCATTTGGACCAGTGTTTGGGTATCTTTGATCGTCGGAATTATCGGCGCATTTATCACCTTGGTTGCCGGCTATGTTATGGAAACGCGAAAACCGTTTTTCAAACAGACACTTTATCTGTTGTCGGTGATGCCTGCAGCGATTCCCGGTCTTGTTATGGGGTTGGGTTATATCCTTGTCTTTAATAAACCGTACTATTTCTTTTATGGAACCCCCTGGATCATTGTAATCAACATCATTATCTGTAATTTCACCCTGGGAATCCTTTCTAGTGTCTCCAATCTAAGGAATATCGACTCTTCGATTGAGGAAGCCTCCATCAGCCTTGGTGGAGACACCCTGAAAACCTTTTTCAAAATCATTTTTCCACTTTCGCGAGTGGCATTTTTTCAGAATTTTGTTTATTTTTTCATGCGTGCTATGACCACCATTAGTGCGGTCATTTTTCTTGTTTCCGCCACGGTTCATCTTGCGGCGATCGAAATTATCATGCTCGATAATGACGGGTGGACAGCAAGTGCAAATGCCATGTGTACGGTGATCATTGTTATTGTGTTGGCCATGCTGGGAATTTTACAGATAATAGCAAAAAGGACCGGAAACCGTCCTGAAGGGTTTGTGGCAGCGGTCTGAACTACCCTATAATAAATGAAATAAACCGATGAAAGTGATCGATCCGTTAAACCCCATCCCCAAATATCTCCAGATCAGCAGTTGGCTGAAAGAACTGGTTCAGACAGGAAGGTTCAAAAAAGGGGAGAGACTCCCTTCTGAAATGGAACTTTCAAAAATTTGTAATGTCAACCGAAACACACTACGGCAAGCGGTAGGAGAACTTGTTTCTAAAGGTATACTCAGAAAGGAAAAGGGAACTGGCACCTTTGTTGTATCACCATCGATGCCGGTGAAGCACAAACTCAGTCGAATCTCGAGCTTTGGAGATGATTTGAAAGAGGTCGGCCTTGAAGAAAAAACCATAATCTTGAAAAAGCAGATTGAAACTGTTCAGAACCACGTAGCGAAAACCCTGATTCTGAATGCGAACAGCCAGGTCATTTCCATCCGCAGGCTAAGAACCGGGGATGGCATGCCTTTGATTTATGAAGAAAGTTTTCTACCGGTTGATATGTTCGAAGGCATTTTAAAAATGGATCTTACCGGGTCGATGTATAAAATAATATCGGAACGATTTAATACTGTACTTGCGAGATGTGAACAGACCATAAGAGCGGTGAATTTAATGGGAGAAGTGGCAACACGTTTAACTCTACCAGAGAATTCCGCCGGTCTGTTTATGGAGAGCGTCACCTTCAATGCAACCAACATGCCGATTGAAGTCCTGTTCTCGTATTATAGGGGAGATAAATATATTTTGGAGATTGAACTCGGACGCTATCGGATCCGAGAAAATCATATAAATATGTTTGCAGGTGAATAGATTCATAAGCTAAAAATACAAACGTCAAATGACATGACAGAACAGAATCTTTCAACAGAACACTTGAAGGGTATCTTATGATTTAAAGGAGGGTCCCATGTTAATAGGTGTGTTAAAGGAGATCAAGACAAGGGAAAACAGAGTTGCCATGGTACCGGCGGGTGTGGAGCAGCTGCGGGCACACGGCCATGATGTGATGGTTGAAACCGGTGCAGGGGCCGGATCTGTTTTTGCCGATAAAGATTATGTCGATGCGGGTGCGACGATCTGTCCTTTACCGGGAACGGTATACGATTCGTGTGATATGATAGTGAAGGTAAAGGAGCCGCTCCCTTCCGAGTATTCGTTCATAAAAAAGGATCAAATTGTCTTTACCTATTTTCACTTTGCAGCCTCTTTGGAACTGACCAAAGCGATTATCGAATCCGGATGCATTGCGGTAGCTTATGAGACTGTGGAGCGGGAAAACGGATCTTTACCCCTTTTGACGCCGATGAGTGAGGTGGCCGGGAGAATGGCCATTCAGGAGGGCGCAAAATACCTGGAAAAAACGTTTGGCGGAAACGGTATACTCCTCAGTGGTGTGACAGGTGTTGAACCCGGAACTATTTTAATTCTTGGGGGTGGTATTGTTGGTACTAATGCAGCCCATGTGGCTTGCGGCTTGGGGGCGAAAGTTTATTTGCTCGATACCAATTTGGAACGACTTCGCTATTTGAATGATGTAATGCCAAAAAATTGTTGCTCGCTCATGTCAAGCCCAGCGATCATAAGAAAGTTATTAAAGGAGACTGACCTGGTGGTAGGTGCAGTCCTGATTACCGGGGCAATTGCACCGAAACTGATCACGCGAAGAATGTTAAAACTGATGAAAAAAGGTTCAGTCATCGTCGATGTGGCCATTGATCAGGGGGGGTGTGTGGAGACGGCAAGGCCGACCACCCATGACGATCCTATATACGTCGTTGATGGCATCGTCCATTATTGCGTGGCAAATATGCCGGGTGCGGTATCAAATACCTCGACTCAAGCGCTCAACAATGCAACTTTGCCGTATGTGATTGAAATCGCAGATAAAGGATATAAAAAGGCTGCCAAAGAAAATCCGGAAATTGCCCGGGGTATAAATATTCTTAAAGGAAAAGTAACCCATAAAGGCGTTTCTGAAGCTTTTGGTCTGAAATATGAATCCCTTAATTCCAACATATAGTAAAACGGATTATAGAAAGGAGAAAGTAAAAATGAAAGAATTAAAAGAATGGTTTGTACCCTGGCTTTCAACCGCCCGAGAATACAACACCAGCATCCTTGATAGGGCCTGGGCGAATCCCGATCATGGCAGATTGATGCTGAATGAAAACCCGATACCCCCGTCCGAAAAGGTGGTTAATGCCGTGACCGAAGCGGTAAAAAAGGGTAATCGATACCCGGACAGCATGAAAAGCCTTAGAACTAAGATCGGTCAAATGTATGACCTGGGTCCCGACAATGTAGCTCTTTGCAATGGATCCTCCGAAATCATCGATGCCATGATGCGTATTTTTTTACAACCTGGGGATGAAATCATCATGTCGACGCCGACGTTTGGATTATTCCCACCCAGAGCGGAATTGTGCGGCGGAAAGGTGGTTCAGATTCCCCTGCGGGAGGGAGATCTCCAGTATGATGTGGCGGGGATGCTGAGTGCCATCAATGAAAAAACCAAACTGATTCTGATCATCAACCCCAACAATCCAAGCGGGGTCTTTATCGATGATGCGGATCTTAAACGGTTTTGCGAAACCGGTATCCCACTTTGCATTGATGAGGCATATCGCGATTATCACCCAGAATTTTCATCCAAAGCGCCCCTTATCAAAGAATATCCACATGTATTTTTATCGGTAACCTTATCCAAGGCGCATGGCTTTGCCGGTATCCGGTTCGGGTATGTGCTGGGGACAGAAGAGATGATAAATGCGTTCAACACGATGTTTTTGCCCTGGAACGTCAACCTGATGTCGATGGCTGCCGCAGAGGCAATCCTTGATAATCCGGAAGAGATTCAGGAAAAAGTGACCCACAATAACAAATGGATGGATATTTTCTTCGCAGAACTCGAAAAACTCGGTTTAAAACCCTTCAAACCCCACGGCAATTATATGCTGGTCGATGCCACCATGACAGGAAAAACGACCGGTGAAATACTGCAGGCCGCTCTGGATATGGAAAAGATTTTTCTCAAACGGATCGGTGAGATCCACGGGAAAACCGGTTATTTCAGGGTAACCCCCGGTCTGGATGAAGAAAATGAACGATTTTTAAGATTTATTCATGATTATTTTGGGTAAAGGAGGAATAAAAAAATGTCACTCGTAAATGCCAAAGAGATGCTTATGGAGGCTACCAGGGAAAAATATGCCGTCGGTGCTTTCAATATCACCAATCTGGTTCAGATGGAAGCGGTGGTTGAGGCGGCGATAAATAAAAAGGCGCCGCTGATTATTCAGACATCGGTAACACCGTCAAAATTTTTAAAACCCGATGTGATTGCATCCATTTATAGAACCCTGGCAGCATCCGCACCGATCCCCATCTGTTTGCATTTGGATCACTGTACGGACGTTGGCTACTGCAAGACCTGCGCCGATGCCGGATATACAAACATCATGATTGACGCATCCAAACAGACCTTTGAGGAAAACATCAGGCAGACCAGAGAGATACGGGATTATTGCCACGAAAGGGGGGACATTTCCGTTGAAGGAGAGCTCGGGACTGTATCGGGGGTCGAAGATCAGGTCAAAGTGGCCGAGGATGAAGCTGCATTGTGTGACCCTGAGCAAGCATTGCAGTTTGTGGAACAAACTGGGGTGGATATTTTTGCGCCGGCCATCGGTACTGCCCACGGCGTTTACAAAACAAAGAACCCCAAGCTGGACTTTGAGCGGATGGAAAAGATCCATAAAATGATTAATGGCAAGGGTATTCGGATTCCGCTGGTCGTGCATGGCGGAACCGGCCTTCAGCCGGATGTGGTTACAAAACTGGTATCCTTGGGTGGATCGAAGTTTAATGTATCCACCGATTTAAAGCATGTGCTGATCGATGCCACCCATGGATATATTTCAGCGCATCGGGATGAATACAACCCGGGAAAAATTGATCTGGCGGTCAGAGATGCCATCATGGCCAAAATTGCCTATTGGATCGATTTACTGGGAAGTGGGGGAAAAGCATAAAACAAAACCAGGATGAAATATCAGAGAATAAAACCAATTCTAAAAATCGAATTTTAATTTATACTTTCCCCGGCGCCGGCGGGATGGGAGGTACCAGAAATGCCACAAATTAAAGCTATTTTTTTTGATCAGGACGGGGTGATAATCGATACTGAAAAAGATGGTCACCGGATCGCTTTTAATAAAACATTTAAAGAGTTTGGGTACGATTTTCAATGGAGTGTCCAAAAATATCACGACCTGCTGCATATTTCAGGTGGAAAAGAGCGGATGCGACATTATTTCCAAGAAGAAGGCCTTTTTTCTGATATGTCGCCGGAGAACCTGGATGAACATATTAAGACGCTTCACAAAAGAAAAACCGAAATTTTTATCAATCTGATCGAAAGTGGCAAACTGCCGCTCAGGGCCGGGATCAAAAGATTCATGCAGGAAGGCATGGCCGCCGGACTGACCCTAGGTGTTTGCACCACGGCCAATGAAAGATCCGCCAATGCCATTGCCAAGGGAATGCTGTCGGACATACAGTTTGAATTTGTTCTTGCCGGTGATGTGGTCAGCAAAAAAAAACCGGACCCCGAGATATATCTGCTCGCCCTGGAAAGAACCGGATTCAAACCTGAATCGTGTGCTGTGATCGAAGATTCTCATAATGGTGTTCTGGCAGCCAAGCGGGCCGGCGTAAATATTGTGGCAACGACCAATATCTATACAGAAAATGAGGATCTCACTGACGCGGATATTGTAGTGACCCGGCTAGGTGATCAGGAGAAAAAGGGAGAATTGAAAAGCGCCAAAAAAAAACTCGTCTTTGATGGTATTCTGCATGTTGACCAATTGCTAAAATATTACTCAAGTTGAAAGAGGTGGTTATATGTCTATTAACTATCAGTATGCAAATTTGCTCCAAGCCGGCAGTTTCGGCATAAACGTGCTCAGCCGGGATGACATCGAACAGATCCATATGACGACCCTGGATGTTTTGTGGAATATTGGGCTGCTGGTCAAAAGCCCGAAGGCGAGGGCGATTTTTGGGGATAACGGGTGTGTGGTGGACGAAAAAAGTGAGATTGTCAAAATCCCCTCCCATTTGGTGGAAGATGCAATCCAAACGACCCCGGCGACATACCGCGCCCATGCCATTAATCCTGAAAACGATTATGTTCCTGGCGGGAAAAGAACCGGTTTTGTAAATTTTGGGGAGGCGGCGACATTAGTAGATCCGATCACCCGGGAGGTCAGGGATGCAACCCGGAAAGATGTGGACGATTCCGTGCGGTTTATCGATACACTCGAAAACTGCATCGGCTGGGAAAGGCCGTTAACCCCGCGCGATCTCGATGAGGAGATGGCCAGCATCTATAATGCCTACTCATTTTACAGCCACTCTTCAAAACACGGATTTTTAGGGATCTATAATGTGGAGCAGTTTCGAGCGGCGGTCAAGATGGGGGCAGTGGTGTCAGGCGGCGAAGATAAGCTCAGTCAAAATCCACTGTTCACCTGTTCGGCCGATCCGGTCAGTCCGCTGGTTCTGACGGCGGAGGCAACCGATGTGCTGATCGAAGCATGTATGTTCGGCGCACCGATCAAAATCAACGGGCTCGGCTTGGCGGGCGGCACCACATGTGTTGATCTGGCGAGCACATTGGTGACTCATAACTCGGAGGTTTTGGGTTCGATTACGCTCGGTCAGCTGGTGAAAAAAGGGGCGCCAATGATTTATGGCAGTTCCACCAGCATCATGGACATGCGAACCACCCTGGCCTGCATGGGAGCGCCCGAGATGGCGATGCTGAGCGCTGCTGTCGCTAAACTGGCTCAGTTTTATAAAATGCCTTCCTGGGTAGGTGGGGGGTAGGTTGACAGCAAAAGACTCGATGCACAATCAGGCCACGAGTTTACTCTGACCGCCCTAATACCCGCATTGGCAGGTGCCAATATGATTTACGGCGTCGGAATGCTCGACAGCGCTTTGGTTTGGGATTATGCATCCGCACTGCTTCAGGATGAATTTCTAGACATGGTACTGAAGATTGTAAATGGTATCCAGATTTCAGAAGCGAATATCGCCTACGATGTGATTAAGGAGGTCGGACCTGCCGGTGAGTTCATTACCCATGAGCATACCTTTAAAAATTATCATCGATTGTCCCAGACGAAACTGATGTCCCGGAGCACCCGCGAGGATTGGGTCGCTGCCGGTTCACCGGACATTGTGGAACTGGCGTACGAAAAATCTCTTGATATTATCAACCACTATCAGCCGGATCCGCGCCCAGACGATGTTCAAAAGGAACTCGACCGGATATACCATGAATTTGAGGAGGCCGTCAAAGAGCGCAAAGCAAAAACCGGCCATCATAAAAGAGTACTTGACTAATTTTCCAAATCTGTTACGAAAATACGTTTTCAGGCGGTTGGTTTAAAATAGGGTCGAAAATTCTAAAAGGAGGAAACTTATGAAACGATTGCAAAGAATATCAAAGTTTAGGTTACTCAAAGGTGCGGCAATTGCGGTTGTGCTGGGCGCTCTCTTTGTGCTGTCGGGGTCAGCCTTTGCCGGAGTCCCAGAATCAAAGGATCCTATCAAGCTTACTATCCATGACTGGACCGGTCAATACATCACCACCCATATCATGGGTCGGGTGCTTGAACGTATGGGATATACCGTTGAATATGTTCAGGCGGACTATATCGCTCAGTTTGCTGGTCTTGAGTCCGGTGATCTTCACATCGCGATGGAGATGTGGGAAACCACCGGGAAGCAGGCCATGGAAGCGAGCCTCAAAACGGGTAATACAGTCGACTTGGGTGAGACAGGCATGGTGGCGATCGAAGAGTGGTGGTATCCTATTTACATGAAAGAGAAGTGCCCGGGTCTTCCTGACTGGAAAGCCCTCAATAAATGCGCAAAAGAGTTCTCTACGGCCGAGACATCCCCCAAGGGTCGGTATCTGGGCGGACCGGTGACCTGGGCTGGATTTGATGAAGAACGAGTTGAAGCGCTCGGGCTCAATTTCGAGGTGGTTCATGCCGGTACCGATGCGGCGTTGTTTGCTGAACTCAAATCTTCTGTCGAGCGTAAGGCCCCATTTTTAGGATGGGTATATACGCCGCACTGGGCACCGATCAAATTCAAGGGAGAGTGGGTCGAGTTTCCACGTTATACCGACGAATGTTACAGTAATAAGAGCTGGGGGATCAATAAAAAACTCGCATATGATTGTGGCAAACCGCGGGGCTGGATTAAAAAGGTTGGATGGAAAGAGGGTGAAAAGAAATGGCCCTGCGCGTATGATGCCGTCCGTAAGTTCCGCGTCAGTAATCAGGAGATTGGTGAGATGATCGGGCAGGTCGATTTGGAAGGCCGCCCGGTTGACCGGGTGGTGGAAGATTGGCTGTGGACAAAGGGCAGCTGGCAGCCTTGGACGGAATGCAGTAAAAAATAGATGATCACCATCGGAACGGCTTTACCACCAAAACTCGTGAGCTCCGAGCTGCAAGTTCAGACACCCGCCATTAGCTGTAAAAGCGTCTGGAAGGTATTTGGGAACAATCCTGAGCGCTTTCTCATCGAACACGATTTAAAACCCAGCTCTGAGGAGCTCACGGCGGCGGGTCTGATCTGCGCAGTTCGCGATGCCACTATCGAGGTCCACCATGGTGAGATCTTTGTTATCATGGGACTCTCCGGGTCTGGGAAATCGACGCTTGTGCGCTGTATGTCCCGGTTGATCAAACCGTCGGCGGGCGAAGTGATCTTTGAAGGTCAGGACCTTCTCAAGGTGCCGGAGAAAGATCTCATCGATATCCGGCGGCATAAAATGGGGATGGTGTTTCAACACTTTGCGTTGCTGCCGCATCTTACAGTGCTCGGTAATGTTGCTTTCCCGTTGGAGGTCCAGGGTGTTAATCGATCAACCCGTGAAACGCTCGCTCTTGAAATGATTGAGCTGGTCGGTTTGAAAGGCCGCGAAAATTATTATCCGAGAGAGCTGTCTGGCGGACAACAACAGCGGGTTGGGATTGCCCGTAGCCTGGCGGTTAAACCGGAGATCTGGTTGCTGGATGAACCATTCTCAGCACTTGATCCCCTGATTCGTCGCGAAATGCAGGATGAATTTTTAAACCTGCAAAATGTGCTCCATAAAACGATTGTTTTTATCACCCACGACTTCAATGAAGCGATCCGGGTTGCCGACCGGGTTGCTATTATGAAGGACGGTGCCATTATCCAGATCGGTACGCCCGAGAAACTGGTGACCCAGCCGGCTACCGAACACGTGGCCGATTTTACACGTGATATCCCACGCCCCAAGGTTTTATCAGCATCTTCGGTGATGACCCCTGCTGATTCCCAGGCTTCCTTTGTCAACCATGTTTCGGCAGATGTAAAGATTGAGGATCTTGCGGCGGATGTCATCAACCAGCGAGGGCCGGTCGGGGTCACAGATGGCGACGGAAGGATCATCGGACAGATTAGCCGGGAGGCGGTGCTGAAGGTCCTCGTTCACAAAGGGGCATAAAAGATGAGTTCAACTATGTCTGCGACTCATGCAGGCATTTTCAACCAGCGATTGAACCGCGTCTTGTGGGCGGTTGCGCTGGCGCTCGCTGTAGGTCTCTTCTTTGTTCGTGATCTCATTCCGTGGGCGGTCGATTACCCAGCCGAATGGGTGGTGCCGCTTAAGTTTTGGGTCAGCGATTTTATGAAATGGCTGATCCATGAGGCAGATCTCTATTTTTTCACATTCAAGGAATTCACTCGCGGAATAGCCTCGGTCTTTAACCTGTTTTTGGATATATCGTTTGGCGTGTTATCAAAGGGGGAGAAACTTCCTTTGATGACCGGATCATTCTTTCAGATTCCCCCGTTATCATGGATCGCCCTCATCATTATCCTGGTTATTATAGCCTATTCTGTCAGCGGTTGGGCCCTATCGCTCCTGGTTGGCGCTTCCTTTTTTTACCTGGCTCTTTTCGGTCAGTGGGCGAGCGCAATGGTCACTCTCTCATCCATTGTGGTGGCCGTGCCTCTTGGCATTGTCGGTGGTCTGCTGCTCGGTATTGCTACCTACCGACAGCCGTGGTTCGAAAAAACCATTACACCGATCCTCGATCTCATGCAGACAGTGCCGGTGTTTGCCTATTTGGTGCCGGTGCTGTTTTTATTCGGGTTCGGCCCGGTGGCAGCGATGACGGCCACGATGATCTATGCGTTGCCGCCGATGGTTCGTTGCACCATGATGGCGCTTAAGTTGGTCCCTACGGAGATCGTCGAGTTTGGTCGGATGGCAGGGTGCTCGCGTCGGCAATTGATGTGGAAGGTGATGATTCCTTCTGCTAGACCCACTCTAATGGTCGGTGTAAATCAGGTCATCATGCTTTCGCTTAACATGGTGATCATTGCATCTATGATCGGTGCTGGAGGCTTGGGTTTTGATGTTCTTCATGCGCTTCGGCGACTCGCAATTGGGGAAGGAATTGAAGCCGGCGTTGCGATTACCGTGCTTGCAATAGCGCTCGACCGGCTGAGCCAGGCTTACGCAATTAAGTCGCCAGTTCGTTCGGAGAAAACACTTGGTTTTATTAAACGACATCCCCATTTAATCGCTGTTTTTGCAATCATCGTATTGGCAACACTGGCCGGTTTTTTTGTGCCAGCAATTGCGAATTACCCAGAAAAATTAACGATCACTACCGGCTCGATTTGGGATCGCGGGGTATCCTGGATCAACATCAATTTTTTCGACGTTTTAGACGCGATCAAATCGTGGCTATTACTCAACGTACTGATTCCGTTTAAAAGATTTTTGCTTTCCCTCCCATGGATGGCGGTCATGGGATTGCTGGCACTCGCCGGGGCACGGCTCGGCGGGTGGCGAATTTCTGTGGTTACGGCTGCGATGGCCGCTTTCATTGCGGTGACCGGGAACTGGGAGAAAGCAATGATCTCCACCTATCTGATCGGTGTTTCCGTTGTCATTGCCGCGATCATCGGTATGCCGATAGGGATTTGGGCAGCTGGAAACTATCGGGTCCACCGGAGTGTCCAGATTGTTATCGACACGCTTCAGACCCTGCCTGCATTTGTATATCTCATCCCGGTGGTCATGCTGTTTCGTGTGGGTGAGTTTTCAGCCATGATCGCGGTGGTGGCCTATTCATTGGTCCCGATGATCCGGTATACCGATCACGGTATTCGCCAGGTGCCGCCGTCGATAATCGAAGCAGCGACGGCCGCCGGCTGCACCCGCCGCCAAACACTGTGGAAGGTGCAACTGCCTCTCGCGCTGCCCGAGATTATGCTGGGGGTAAACCAGACGATTATGCTGGGCCTCAGTATGTTGGTCATAACTGCCTTAGTCGGTACGCGGGATCTCGGTCAGGAAGTCTACATCGCCCTAACAAAAGCGGACACCGGTCGAGGCCTGGTTGCTGGGGTGTGTGTCGCTTTCATCGCCATGATCTCGGATCGCTTGATTTTGGCATGGAGTACATCGCGGAAAAAACAATTGGGATTGACATGAGCAAAAATGCACAACATAAGGCCGCAAACCTATCCTTTTGGTCCAGCCCTGTGGAACCCGAACCGTTGGGCGGTGGTATCACCAATACCAACTTCGTTGTCCGCGATAAAGGGGAATGTTTTGTCGTGAGAATTGGTAATGATATTCCGCTTCATGGGGTAATGCGATTTAACGAGATTGCGGCAGCACGAGCGGCTCACGCCGCAGGAATTTCACCCGAGGTTGTCTACGATGAGCCTGGGGCTTTTGTCATGCGATTCATTAAAGGGCGTACACTTACCGAAAAGGACATGCGTCATCCGTCAATATTGGAACGTGTTGTGCCGTTGGTCCAGACATGTCACACGGAAATCCCGAAGTACTTTCGCGGTCCGGCACTCGTCTTCTGGCCGTTTCATATTTGCAGAAATTATATCAACATCGCCTTTGAGGGGAACAGCCGAAAAAAGAAAACCCTTTCACGGTTTCGGAACATCAACGATCAACTCGAGAAAACCATTGGTAAGATCGAATTAGTTTTCGGGCATAACGACCTGTTAGCTGCCAATTTCATCGATGACGGCACGCGGTTATGGCTTTTTGACTGGGATTATGCCGGTTACAATGCGGCGCTCTTTGATCTGGCGAATATCGCCTCAAACAACCAGTTTTCTCCGGATCAGGAAGATTGGCTTCTGGGCGCCTACTACCAGCAAACCGTGACAGATCAATTGCGCTGCCGTCTATCAGCGATGAAATGCATGTCGCTGCTGCGCGAGACTTTGTGGAGCATTGTCTCCGAGATTCACTCGACCCTCAATTTTGATTACGAAGCGTACACCGAGGAGAATCTTGCTCGTTTTAATCGTGCTTTTGA
>CAZSON010000023.1:0-15202 GCA_964608375.1 uncultured Desulfobacter sp.
TTGAAGCAATGCCCCGTTGCTGATGGAAATCGATTGAGGGGTTAATCCGTTATCTTTAATTTGACTCGGAAAAAGATGTTTTTTCGCGATAATTTTTTTCTCCTCCTCGGTATATCCTGAAAGGTGGATCACCTCCATTCGGTCAAGAAGAGCTGATGGAATGTCATCGGCCAGGTTGGCTGTCAAAATAAACATAACCTTTGAAAGGTCAAAAGATAGATTTAGATAATGGTCACTAAAGGCGAAGTTCTGTTCCGGATCGAGGGCTTCTAAAAGAGCCGATGAAGGATCGCCCCTAAAATCAGAACCAAGTTTGTCAATCTCATCCATCATAAATACCGGATTGTTTGTGCCACACTGTTTTAAGCTCTGTAAAATACGTCCCGGCATCGCTCCGATATATGTCCGCCGATGCCCTCTTATCTCAGCTTCATCGCGCGTACCGCCGAGGGAAATCCGAATGAATTTGCGTTTAATCGCCCTGGCGATCGATTGTCCCAAGGAAGTCTTTCCAACACCTGGGGGACCGACGAAACAGAGGATCGGTCCTTTTATTTTTGGATTGAGACGACGAACACTCAAATATTCCAAAATACGATCCTTAACCTTGTCAAGTCCATAATGGTCTTTGTCCAGTATCCTTTTTGCGTTTTTGATATTGATGATATCTTTTGTTGTCTTGCTCCAGGGTATTTCAACCAGCCAATCGAGGTATGTTCGTACAACGGAAGCTTCTGCTGAATCAGGATGCATTTGCTCCATTCTCTTTAACTGTTTTTTTGCCTCCTTTTCGGCATCATTAGACATTCGGGCTTGTTTAATTTTCTTTTTATATTCTGCCAGTTCCTGCGTTTTCTCGTCGTATTCACCCAGTTCCTTATGAATCGCCCTGACCTGCTCCCTTAAAAAATAATCACGTTGGTTTCTTGAAATTTCATCCTTAACATCAGACTGGATCTTCGCTTGCATTACCGAAAGTTCAACCTCACGTGAAAGCAGATCATTTACCGCTCGAAGACGGAGAACAGGATCGACAATTTCTAATATACGTTGGGATTCATCAGTCTTTAATTTCAGATTCGAGGCCACAAGGTCCGCAAGTTTTCCGGGGTCAGCAATACCCGCAAGGATGGCTTTAACATCCCCTGAGAATTCACCAAGAAGTGCAAGGATTTTCTCGGATTGCTCCCGAACATTCCGCATCAGGGCTTCTACTTTAAGGTTGATTTTTGCGGTTGGTTTCTCTGAAATCGATTCAATCTTCACGGTGAAAAACGGTTTTTCGCTGACACTCCCGATAACTTTTGCTTTAACAATTCCTTGTACCAAAGCCTTGACCCGTCCATCCGGAAGCTTCAGCATTCGCAATATTCGGCCCACCGTCCCAACGGGATAGATATCATCCGGTTTCGGGTACTCAATACCAGAGTCTTTTTGAGCGGCTAAAAATAATAATCCATCCTTTTGAACAGCCTCTTCGACTGCCTGAACCGACTTCTCACGTCCAACCAAAAGGGGAAGAACCATGTCGGTAAAAATCACAACATCCCGCACCGGCATCAGCGGAAGCGTGCTGGGAATTTCTGTGTTTTCCGCCTCGTCTTCTAAGATTCGAATGAGATCATCTTTATCTGTTTCAGCCATATTTTTCCCTTGTTTTAGTAGAAAAATTATTTTTTTCTAAATAATGTTAGAATATTTTTTTCTGAAACTAATTAGCGTACTAATATAAGACTTTATTTTTCATTGACAATATCTATCTTGTTTTTTTTAAATGATAACGCTACTCTTCTGAAGATCCCCGCAGTCTACCTGGAGCAAACGGGGAATGCACGGACCGATTCGGCGCAGGATCTCATAGGCTATCGAAAACAAAAAGATAAAGGAAGAAAGGGTTGAATATATCGGAAACCGGTCTTGCGGGGATAATTGCATTTATTTTTGGTGCATGCATCGGAAGCTTTGTGAATGTATGCATCTATCGGATTCCTAACTCAATCTCAATCATTTACCCACCTTCTGCTTGTCCACATTGCAATACCCAAATACGCTTTTACGACAACATTCCTTTGTTCAGTTACCTCTTGCTGAGGGGACGATGCCGGCACTGTAACGAAGCCATTGCGCTGCGATATTTTCTGGTGGAAGTCATAGGGGGAGGATTCGCCCTGGTAACCCTTTTAAATTTTGGCTTTTCATTCGAAGGATTGATCTATTACGTTTTTATCACGATTTTGCTCATCATATCTTTCATCGATATTGACAGCAAAACAATTCCGGACATGATAACCATTCCCGGAATACCTCTCTTTTTTTTCGCTTCTTTTGCACTGCCAAAGGTGACATACATCGACACTATCCTTGGGATACTTGCAGGAGGTGGAAGCCTTTTCATCGTCGCGCTGACCTATTATCTATTAACCAAAAAAGAAGGGATGGGGGGCGGTGATATCAAGCTTTTAGCAATGATCGGCGCTATTATCGGTTGGAAAGGTGTTGTCTTTACTGTTTTTATTGCATCTGCGGTCGGCACGTTTACCGGCTTATTAATGATGCTCTGCACTAAAAGCAGCATAAAAATGGCGGTTCCGTTTGGCCCATTTCTCTCAATCGGCGCCATCATTTATATTTTTTTTGGTGACCCGATGACATTTTGGTATCTTCATAATATGTTCGGATAAAAAGTCAATGGTCTTTTTACGAGTTCATCAAAAATGGAGTAAAAAAAACCGCTTTCCAAGCGATTTAATCCGATGGAACAAATAAGCGACTCGATAACGCTTCGGATAAACGAAAT
Source organism: uncultured Desulfobacter sp. (assembly GCA_964608375.1). Lineage (GTDB taxonomy): Bacteria > Desulfobacterota > Desulfobacteria > Desulfobacterales > UBA2156 > UBA2156. The sequence goes on from CAZSON010000023.1 coordinate 2,798, forward strand.
ATTTTACAGCATCCAGGGAGAATCGCTCTATGCCGGTTGTCCCTGTGTGTTTGTAAGGCTTTCGGGCTGCAACCTCAGATGTTCATATTGTGACACGCGCTATGCGTATCATCAAGGTGTGGAAATGGGCATTGTTGAAATCCGGGATCGGATCGATCGGTACAGATCGAATTTAGTCGAAATCACCGGTGGAGAGCCCCTTATTCAAAGCGGGACTCCCTCATTGATAGAAAACCTCCTTTCGGCCAATTATAAGGTAATGATGGAGACCAACGGCACGCTGGATATCGGTCTGGTTGATGACCGTTGCATTAAAGTGATCGATATCAAATGCCCATCCAGTGGCGAGGTCGAAAAAAATGATCTGGAAAACCTTCAACGACTTAACCCGGAAGACCAGCTGAAGTTTGTGATTGGAGATCGAAACGATTACGAGTTTGCAAAAGAGATAAAAAGTCTTTTAAATAATGAATTTCCTGCTGAACACATTCTCTTTTCTACCGTATACAAAAAAATGCCCCCGGACCAACTGGCAAAATGGATTATTGAAGACCTTCTCCAGGTCCGGCTCCAGGTTCAACTCCATAAAATTCTATGGCCTGAAAAAGAAAGGGGAGTCTAATCGATATGCATCAAAGAAAAAAAGCGATCGTCCTTTCAAGCGGAGGGCTCGATTCCACCACTGCCATGGCCATTGCAAAAAACAAAGGATTTGAAGTCTACAGCTTAAGTTTTTTCTATGGCCAGCGCCATGCCGAAGAGATAGAGGCTGCAAAAAAAGTCGCTGCTTTTATAGGCGTTGCCAAACATCTACTACTCAACATCGATCTGACGGTGATCGGTGGGTCTGCCCTTACCGATCAAATAAGTGTTCCAAAAGATCGAAATAAAAACAACATGAACGAAGAGATCCCTGTTACCTATGTGCCTGCAAGGAACACAATCTTTCTTTCTTTTGCCCTGGCGTGGGCCGAAGTCCTCCAATCATCCGATATATTTATCGGTGTCAACGCAATTGACTACAGCGGATACCCTGATTGCAGGCCTGAATACATTGAAGCGTTTGAACGGATGTCAAACCTGGCAACAAAGGCCGGACTGGAAGGCCGAATAAATATAAAAATCAGAACACCGCTCATACACATGACCAAGTCGCAAATTATCAGAACAGGCCTGAAACTGGGGGTCGACTATTCTATCACCCACAGTTGTTATGACCCCTTTCCAGGTGGATTGGCATGTGGCAGGTGCGATAGCTGTGTATTAAGAAAAAAAGGTTTTGAAGAAGCGAAGGCAAAAGACCCGCTGTCATATAAAACAGACGCAAAGTGAAAAAAGCATAAGTTCTCAAAATGTTATGGTTCTTTTATTGATATCGGGAAGAAAATGGATTTTGGTTGAGCGTCATTTCCCAGCGCTTTTTGAGAAGTTACAAAAACCGTGTCATCCTCTTTGCAGAAATTCAGTAAGGCTTTCCAGCTTTTTCTTTAACTCATTTGAAGCTTCAGATATTGTCTCCAGTTGGCCATCTATGGCTTTTTTTTCAATTTCTTTGGCCAGATCGTAAATCTCCATCAATCCGATATTGCCTGCAGCACCCTTCAGTGAGTGCACAGAACCTCTAGCCTGCCCGGAATCTCCCGAACTGATCGCAGATTGAAGTTTTTCCAGGTCGGACATACCGGTCTCAATAAAAAGTTCCAACAGCTCCAGGTATTCGGCCTCTTCCAAACCCAAATTTTCGGCTAAATCTCCAATGTTCATAACTTCTCCCTTCATGTCATTTGAGAAAAAAAAGGCTTTCAACACCATAACATAACACCTGTCTCTATCACCTTCAAAAGAATATCACATTTACAGTAAAATTAATCAATTGTGATATCAAATGATAAATCACATCTTATCAATCTTGATTATATAGATACCCGGGTCCAAAGGGCCCGGCCCTGATTCCTCCGTGAAAGGGAGTATAAGTTCTGCAGCAAAGGAGTGCCTAAAGTGAGCTTAAGTGATCTAAAGTGCCTAAAGTTAAGGAATTTCATCTTTTTATAATTAAAACCGACTGAGCCTAGCGATACCTCAACTTTAGATCACTTATAACTTTAGATCACTTGGCACTTCGTATTAATTAAAGGCAAAGCCTATCCTGATAAATAAAGGTAACGATCCCCATGGCAGCATCCGTCTGTCAGGCCTTCTATACCCAAAATGACCACATTTCAGCCGATTTGGAGGAAAATGCCATCTTGACAATAAAAGCGAATTCCGATACCTGAATTCAGATAATCGGTTGCCGGATGATGATTGTTGTTTTTCTGATTCCACTATAAATTGGGATGCATTCGGTTACCGCACACAACTTTAAGTTTTCCCCTGCTTCGATTCAAGAATGGGAGTTCTTATCAATCCAATTTCAATTCGATTAATAATTAGAAGGGCGACTGTTTTTTGTGAACATAGACCATCAAGATCTTTTCTGTAAGGATCTGCCGACTGTCCCAAACACTGGATGCGGCAAAATCCTTGTGACCGGCGCATCGGGATACATAGGTGGCCGTCTATTGCCTGAACTTGTCGCCCGGGGGTATCAAGTCAGAGCCATGGTGAGAGGCGATGTGCAGGTTTACCAAAGGAAGTGGCCGGAGATAGAGGTGGTCCAAGCGGACGCGCTGGATATAATAAGTCTTAGTGCTGCACTTGAGAATATTGATACCGCCTATTATCTAATTCATTCCCTGCACCTTGGTTATAAGCGATTTGAGGATGCCGATATACAAGCTGCAAAGAACTTTAGAAAAGCTGCTGAAGAGAAGCAGATTAAACGTATTATTTATCTGGGTGGGCTTGGGGACTTCAAAGCGGTTTTTTCGAGCCACCTCAAGAATCGTATCGAAGTGGCCACTGAGCTAGGCTCCGGACACATTCCTGTAACGTTTCTTAGAGCGGCAATTATTATTGGGTCAGGGAGTGCATCGTATGAAATCATTCATCATCTAGTTTCAAAATCACTCATCATTTTCATTCCGCCTTGGGCTCAAAATTGGTGCCAGCCCATCTCAATCAGAGACGTCGTTAAATATCTAGTTGGAGTACTGGAAGCCCGTGAAACCAAAGGAGAATCTTTCGATCTAGGCGGCCCGGATGTTCTCATATATGAAGATCTGCTTGAGATTTTTTCAGACATATTGGGAAAGAGAACGAATCTTATTACCCTTCCGGTACCTTACACCGGTTTGTATTCGTTTTTAGCTAGCCTTATTACACCGGTACCCATTCAGATTACCCGGTGCTTACTGGAAGGTCTTAGAGATGAGGTTATCTGTTGCGATCGCAATAAAATAAATAAATACATTCGTTTTGAACTGCTGGATTACAGGACAGCCGTTATCCGGGCATTAACAAGAGAAGAACAGGATAAGATCCACACCCGCTGGTCTGATGCCTATCCACCAGCCTTTGAACTGGCCATCAAATTACATGAAATTAGTGATGATCTAATTTATAAATACGAACACTCGATTTCTTCAATAAAGCCTGCACCGGATCTGTTTCACTCTATCTGCAAGGTAGGAGGTAATACGGGCTGGTTCAATACCAATTGGATGTGGCGTATCCGGGGAATCATAGATCGATTCTTTTTCGGCGTCGGTACAGTTAGGGGGAGAAAAACATATTCGAACCTTGAAATTAATGATGTCATCGATTTTTGGCGGGTCGAGGATATCAAAGAAAATTCAAGACTTCTGTTGCGGGCTGAAATGAAAATTCCCGGCAAAGCATGGCTTGAATTTACCATAACCCGAAAAACCGATCAGAATCGGTTAACCATTATTGCACATTATTTTACAACGGGATTGTTTGGAAAAATCTATTGGTATTTTTTCCTTCCGTTCCATCATATTATCTTTGCCGATCTACTCCAACAGATTGAAAAAAGAGCGATGGCTTCCGAGGGATAAAAACTCGGACTCAGATCGTGACCCAAAATGTACCGTTTGTATTTCCTGATCATTGCTTTGACCTAAAAAAGGGAATTCTTATCAATTCAATAAAATCTCAGTTTCTGAACCGGTTTTCTCCTTGACGATCGCTCCTTTTTTTCTTAATTTAAACAGATATATTCCATAAACCACTCGATTTATTTAAACTAGATGGAGACAGACCAACATGACCAGACGGTTTTCTTCTGTTAAGGTCGCAGCCGTACAGGCATCGCCTGTTTTATTTAACCGTGAAGCTTCGGTTGAAAAGGCTTGTCAGCTCATCGAGGAAGCTGCTCGCCAGGGTGCACAAATTCTCCTATTTCCCGAGGCCTTTATCCCCGCCTATCCGCGCGGTTTGAGCTTTGGCATGGTTGTCGGAAGCCGAAGTCCAATGGGGCGCCGGACGTGGCAGGTCTATTGGGACAACGCCGTTGAATTACCCGGTCCCCAGACCGAAACGCTGGGGAAGGCAGTCCGGCAGGCAGGCGTCTATTTGGCGATAGGTGTCATTGAACGCGACACCGAATTCAGCCGGGGAACGCTCTATTGTACGCTGGCTTACTTTGGTCCCGATGGAAAGCTGATCGGTAAGCACCGAAAACTCAAACCAACAGGCGCCGAACGGTTGATTTGGGGTGAAGGAGACGGGAGCACCCTGACCGTTGTGGATACAGAATTCGGTAAGATTGGCGGGCTGATATGCTGGGAAAACTATATGCCCCTGGCCCGTATGGCGATGTACGGCAAGGGCGTTGAACTCTATTTTGCACCCACTGCAGATGCACGTGAAACCTGGCAGCCCACATTACGCCATATCGCCTGCGAGGGGCGCTGCTTTGTTCTGGGCTGCAACCAGTTTGTTACAAAGGATATGTACCCAAAAACATTGGAGGAGATTGGAGAGCTTGATACCCAACCAGAGGTGATGTGTCGAGGTGGAAGTGTGATCATTTCGCCGTTTGGTGATGTTCTTGCCGGCCCTCTTTTTGACAGGGAGGGTATCTTGCATGCGGAATTGGACATGGAAGAGATTATCAGAGGAAAGGTTGATTTTGATGTCGTCGGTCACTACGCGCGTCCTGATGTTTTTCGATTGATCGTTAATGAAAAATCGATGTCTCCTGTTTTAAACGAAAGTTAAGTTGTGTCATAATAATATAAAAAACGACCTCCATCGGATTTCCTAAAGGAGATAAAAAAATGAAAGACAACTGGGAAAAAATGCTTTCCTGCGCTTTCCAGTGTGAAAGGTGCGGCATCAAACTGGGCCAGACTGATCAACGGATCTTGTCGACTTACGATCACAAGCCTATCTGTATGGCATGCAAACGGGAAGAAGAAGATCGTCCGGATTACGCAGAGGTATCTAAAAATATGATCGGCCAATGCCTGGCGGAATCGGAAATAATGTACAGCGATCCAGGCGGGTACTGTTTTCACCATTTTTACTCATTTAAATGTTGATAGCTTATTGAATCACTGAATCTGCCAAAACCGGCTTCTTATTCTTTTTTAGAAATAATACCTAAAAAGCAATAATGATCATATGAAACAATGTCCTTTAAAAAGTTAAAGATCGTCCTCCTCCCAATCCTCACCCTATTTATTTTCATCATTGTTTCGATCTTTATCCTCAATGCACTCCTCTCATCCCCTGCGGTTCGACAATATTTGCTGTCAAGATTATCCGCGTCAATCGGGTATGAACTCCATGCAAAAAATGTAGAACTTAGTTTCTGGAAAGGTGTGAGCATCAATGTCAGTGGATTGGATGCGATCTCCCTTATGGGAGCTGAAAAAATTAAAGTATCGAATATCAAAATCACCCTTGAGGTTCGAGAACTGCTGCGGGGAAAATTTATTCCGACCAGTCTTGTCTTTATCAGACCCCAAATCCAACTTGATAACCCGTTTGACCTCCGGGTCATCCCAGGTCAAAGGAAAATAAAGTGGGAAACGCTAAAACAGTTCGGCCGGGATTTTCAAGGAATCTATATCCGGAAGTTCGCAGGACTTCTCTCGTTTTCGATAAAAGACGCAACGGTTTCCATCAATAATCTCCCTTTTGATCTCGATCGCATCAATTTTGATTTGGCGCAAAGAAGCGAAATCCCCTTTAAATTCGACATCACATTAAATGGAAGGATCGGACTTCATCAGGAAAAAAGTTCATTTCAAATAAAGGGGTCAATCTCCCGGGACCCCGATGAAAAGGGACGCGTTTTTGCCGAAGCCGTTTTAAAGACAAGCGATGTTCCACTGACATGGGTAAAGTGGCCCTCGTCCTTTCCGGTAAAAAAAGGAAGCGCCGAAATCCAGGCCAAGATCTGGGGTCCACTCACGGGGCCGATGTCTTCCCGAGGGCAGGTCAGGGCCAAGAACCTCGATTTTCTGATTGTCGGCGCCACAAACAAAAAATCTTTTTCTTTTAAACGCGTTGTCATTGATTTTGACACGCATTATTCTGAATCTATCCTGCAGATTCCTTCTCTTAAACTTAAATTCGAAAACGTTTTGATGAGCGCCAGCTCAAGCATCGATTTAGGAGAACCCTCAAATCCCCACCTGGCTTTTAGAGTTAAAGCCCCGTTTATGCCTTTGGGGACTTTTAAAAAAATTTTTCCATCCTCTCTTTTGCCCTCCTGGCTGGAAGCACGCATCTTCCCCCTTTTCACAAACGGCGATGTCCGGCTCGATCTCTTTTCACTCAACGGCCGTTTGAATCAGATCCGAAATCTGCACCTTGCTAAAAATGCGGCTCTTCTGACATTGAAATTGACCTGCAGGGATCTCAATGCGCTTGAGAGTAAATCCGGCCTGCCGTTCACCGGTGTTTCGGGGGTGGTCAAAATTGAAAAAGGGGCTCTTTCAGTATCAAATGTGTTGGCCGGATTCGGCAAATCCACCCTTGAAAAAGGATCATTTAACGTCAGCAGTCTCTATGGCGCCAGCCGCACCTTTTACATCCGCTTTGAGGGAGAGTTCGCTCTTGAAGATCTTATGCAGCAAAGGGAGATCGATCTGATACCGGTTGATCTGCGCCGAAAACTTCAAGGGTTTGAATCAGCTGCAGGTAGATTAAAAACCGGCATCAGCATTTCCTATGACAGCGCTTTGAAGTATCTGAAAATCAGGAAAGGGACCTTTCGATTGGCGGACGGTTTAATCCGGCATAAAAGGCTGATTTTACCTCTTATTTTAAGCCGGGCTGAGCTTAAAATTAAAGGGGAAAAGAACCGTCGATTTCAGGGCAACGGTCAGTGGGGAAAATCTAAAATTCGATTCTCCGGATCACTGGGGTCATTTTTGCAAATCGCTGAAATTAAGGTTTCTGCGAAGGCAGACGTCAACGAGTTATCGGGTATCTTATATCAGAAGCGAACGTTGCCTGTTAGATTTCAAACACCTGTGTCTTTGCACCTTACACTCTTTAAAAGAAACCGCCTCTGGACATCCCGGGGCGAAATTGGTCTCAATGGCGTGAGATTTGAGGCAGGACCTCTTTCCATAGCGCCCGTTCAAAAAGACAGCAGGATTCTTTTTGATATCGAACTTGATCCAGATAAAAAAATCGATTTCAAACGGTTGAGGTTTCGTGCAGCGCAGTCCTCACTGCAAATGACAGGTTCCTATGACCTGAAGGATAAAGAGACCCTGAGCCTTACGATTTTAACTGATAAACTTGCAGTGCAGGACTTGGGAATCAGATTTAAGACAGGGAATCTGCAGGCTTCTGGTCTTTTTGCGTTTAATGCTAGGCTAAAATTTTCGGGAAAAAATCTGGAATTAACCGATTTACAGGGGAAAATGGCAGCTAAAGCGGTCTCTTTGTTTTCTTCGGCCCTCCCCCGGCCCTTGGTGAACAGTAATTTCAATCTCAAATTTTCCGGTTCGGAAACCGATATTAAGTCGATGAATCTCCAGTTGGGTCAAAATAGACTGGCTATTCAGGGCCGTTTAAAAGAATGGAGACGATTAAAAGGTGAATTGACACTATCGACGAATCGTCTGGACTTCTCGGATTGGATAACCGATAAGACCGCCGGCGCATTCAATTACAACGATTCAGCCCTCGGCCGTTTTATCGATAGATCAGATCTGCAGATAAAATTAAGGGCTGACAAAGGTCAATTTGAGGGTATGAAATACGGCCAGCTAGAAGTTCAGGGTGCTTTCCGATCAGGGGATATCTATATTGTAAATTCAGATGTTCAGCTGGAACATGGAACACTGCGTATGAAAGGTCATATCAAAAGAGGAAAAAAGCCGGAAACACTCCTATCCGGTTACATAAAATTGACCAAGCAGCCGCTCAAAGAACTTCCCCGAAAATTTGATGGACTGACACAGCGCCTGGAAGGGCTGTTGACTCTGGAGGGATTCTTTTTCACTCGGGGGGGGGAGAAAAAAGACTTGATTTCCGGCTTAAACGGAGGGATGAACATTCTCATTGAAAAGGGAATGATCAAAAAGAAGTCCCATGTGATTTTTAAGATCCTCGAATTTTTAAGTCTTAAGAATATATTTAAGAAGAGGCCGGAAACCTTTTCAAAAGAGGGATTCTATTTTGAAACCATTATGGCGTACATAGCAATTGATAATGGGGTTTTTGGAACAGATAGTCTTATAATGAAAAGCCCTATACTTAACGCAATCGCCAAGGGAAACTTGAATCTGGCCGGATTAAAGGTAGACGCTGAAGTGGGAGCCCAACCTCTGGGCACTCTCGATTTTCTCATCAGCAACATACCGATTCTCGGCTATATACTGACAGGAAAAGAAAAATCCCTCCTTGTCTATTACTTCAAAGTGGAGGGACATTTCCCCACGCCTGATGTTCAATATGTACCCTTGGAAAAGTTGGGAAAAAGCACATTCAGCTTTGTTAAGCGTCTGTTTTTTACACCGGAGCGGATATTTAAGGATATTTCAAAACTCACTCAGGGATTTTCTCAAAAAGATGCCTCCCAACCGAGTCCTGATAAAGGGGAAAAAATGGATCAAATCGGTCCCTAACCCTCACGGTTTAGAAACGTCGCATCACGGAAATCCCAACCGAGAATAAAATTGAAAACAGTTGTTTTTGAGGCTAAACAATGCTTAAAGAATACCTTTTAAAAATAGCATCTAACAATTTTATATTTATGAAAATTTTCTTTCTATCATTTATACTGTTAGTTGGAAACGCGTGTCAAAAACGCCCGCCCAATGTCCTGTTGATCTCTTTGGACGCTTGCCGAGCTCGTAACCTCAGCAGCTATGGTTATCATCGACAAACTTCCCCCTTCCTCGATAAAATCACAGAGAAAGGGATTCGATTTTCCCATGCCTTTGTCAATACCCATGGAACAACTCCCTCTCATACTACGATCCTTACATCTCTTTACCAGGAAACACATCGGGTGGAGTTTCACGGTAAGGCCAACCGACCTTCCCAGGATAAGATTCCTCCAACCGCCCTCATGCTGCAGGAGGTACTGAAGAAAAACGGTTATGTGACACTATCGGTAAATGATGGCGCTCAACTAGGCCGGCAATACGGTTTTGACCGGGGCTTTGTTGAATTCGATGACGATGGCAAAGGCGCAAAAACAGGTACAGAAAAAATGGTCGCGCTCATTCGCAAGTATATTTCAAGTGATCGTCCCATTTTCGCCTTCTACCACACCTATGAGATTCATTCGCCCTATTTCCCGCCCCGAAAATATCTGAAGATGTTTGGGGATTTTCAAAGTGCGTTCGTACCTTCCAGTCAAAATTTGCTCCATTCGATAAACTCGGCAAAACAGGATCTAAACGATCAGGATCTGGACTTTTTGAGGGCATCGTATGATGCAGGAATCCGTTTTACCGATGATATGCTTAAACATATGTTCAAGGAACTCAATGAATTGGGATTTTTTAAAAACTACCTTCTTATCATTACTGCAGACCATGGTGAAGAATTTGCAGAACACGGTGGTTTGCTGCACCGCGGTCTTCTATACGATGAACTTCTTCATGTACCACTGATAATCACCGGCACAGACGTCTCTAAAGGAAAGGTCGACGATCGTATGGTAAGCAGCGTGGATATCGCCCCTACGATTCTGGACTACCTTAATATCTCCCCCCCGCCTTTGATGGAAGGGAAGAATCTTCTCGCCCGATCGACTGATACCAAAGATATGGAAGATGCGGTGTTTTCCCAGTACGGCCGACTCAGGTATTCGATTCGAACCGACCGGTGGAAATTGATTGAAAACATGCGTTCTCACAAAATCGAGCTATACGATTTTGAGCACGATCCTGGAGAGCGAACGAACCTCGCGATAAATAAGCCTGAAGAGGTGGCTAAGCTAACAAGTCGTCTTGAAAAATGGCGAAAAACGCGAAAAGTTCTTGAGCGGGGGAATGTGGGAAAGGTGAAGTTAACAAAACAACAACTGAAAAAATTGAAAAGCCTCGGTTATGTAACCGGAGACTAAAAGGACCGCTCCCAGCAGGGAATCGGTCTTTTTATTTTCTCCCAAAAATCAAGTCCCATACAAAAAAAATGCCACCAATGCAAAACAGCAAAATAAACAGGGACATCGTAAATATAGATTCGAATATATTTCCGATACCCAGCCAGGAAATGGACAGCAGGAACGAAAGATATTTTTCATCAATAAGATCGATTAGACTCAGATGTTCCCAAACACTCCCCTCAGTCCCGGTTAATGATGAAACAGACTGAAAAACCAATAAGGCGCTTCCGATTAAAAATGAAAGAATCCATATCAGTGAAATTTTTCTCATGGCGTTTTGCTCTTAACCCCGAACGGTAAAGATCCCCTTATTAATTGATGTTTAAACCGAGCTCCGCCGCGTCCATGCCGTTTGGTTATCGAATGGCAAAGGGGGCGCCTGTGGCGTATTTTAGCAAAATTGGATCACCTGCGGCAAGGGTAACATCCAGATAGCCTCTATCGCCATCGATTTGGTTCAACAAGAGCGTCTCCACCTTTCCATTGAGTTTGTTAAGCGTGAGGAGTGATGACCGACCGGTTCCCTGGGGCGCATCTGAAAAATCAAATGTGATTCGAATCGTATCTGTTTTCCCTTCACTGACCGGCCAGGACCCGTGGGTATGGGAGACATTTTGCACCATAAAATAATACTCCCCTTTATCGTCCCGAAAAAATCCAACCGATATATCGAGCAGTGAGGAGTCGTTTTTGCGTTTAATGTCAGTGATGTAAGGATCCCCACCAGCCCCTTGCTTCCATTTTGTGGTTCCTTTGGGAAGCAAAAACGATATCTTCGGAATATAACAGACGGCCGAGCTCGTCAACTGGGTGATTGACCGCCCGAGGTTGTGCATTTCGGTATTGATCTTGGCTGCGATACGCCACAGGGCTGTCTTTGGTGTGTTGAAAGTGTCTGCGGATTCAAACAGCGAAGGGTCAAGATCATCATCTGTCCCGATGTTGTAAAAGAACCAGGTATGCCCTGTGTATCCATAGAGAATCCCGGAAAATGCATTCCATCTCATGTCCGATTCTGTTATCGCTTCCGGATCATCCCTATCATAGTACGATCTCAGATAGCGCCAATACGGCTTATCGTGATCCAGACCGGCACGGCGAAAAATTTCAAGCGCCTCATAGGCAGAGCTGCTGCGAGTATAATGGTCGTGGCTAATGATATCGCCATCCATCTGTCCCAAATAGTAGTTCAGGAGATCATGGACAAAGTCGCTCATCTTGAAGTTGAGATATATCAGTGCATTGGGATCCTTATTACGAACAGCGTTTAACCCCGCGTGCATTAACCGGATATTGCGCATGGCACATTGTCGGCTGGGGCAGCCCCATGCCGGCTCATCACCTACCTGATAACCGATTCTCCCAGTCATGCCGGTAGCATATCCCCCGATCAGTTTCCCTCCGTCCGCACTGGTGCCGTCATACTGCAACCATGAGACAAACCTGAATTTGCGATGCCCTGCGTCAGCCCAGGCATCCATCTCCCGGGGAAGCCCGTCCGCCCAGAGATGAACCGCGGTCGCATGGAATTTGTTAAAGTAGGCTTGGACAAAACGAGCAGGAGGCTCCCCCATTGAAACGTTCAGGCCGCTGATAAACATCGGGTTTTTTCGCACCCATAAAAGCCCTCGTGTCATCTTGGGCGGTTTGAAATCATCATCAGGGTCGGTATTACCATTATCGGTTTCTACATCAATACATGCGACCAGCAAAACTGCCAGCAAAAGGATGATAATACGCTTCATAACAGCTAAAATAAAACCCTCTTCATAGCTCTTTTATTAATTAATTTAATTGCGACATCTCCAATTTTGATTTTACACCGCTGTCAACCTCACGTCAACAATTCTGATTGCCAGAAAATCAAACCGGTTTTTCGATCCGGTCCATCTACTTTACCTCACCGACGATCC
>CAZSON010000023.1:15302-20378 GCA_964608375.1 uncultured Desulfobacter sp.
GAAAATCAAACCGGTTTTTCGATCCGGTCCATCTACTTTACCTCACCGACGATCCAGTCTAAAAACGATCGGTTCCCACCGGTTAACGGAAGACTCACAATACATGGACAATCATAGGTATGGAGTTTTTTGATCCTTTCGATCACATCCGGTACCCTTGTTTCTGTAGTTTTCGCTATGAGGATAACCTCCTGATCATCCTGAAGCTTGCCTTCCCAGCGATAGATGGCGTTCATATTATCGATGATATTGGCACAGGCAGCCAGTCTCGACTCAACCAGTGATACACCGATCATCTTTGCTTCATCTTTGCTGCCGACAGTTACGTAAATAAGGTTCACTTTCATCTTTCAACCCCTTCCATATAAAATATTTGCTCAAGTTTAAAAATATCGTAGAAGGTCTTCTGTGAGCTACATCGAGGATTTTCTGAGATAACAGAATATCGCATCGGTCAACCCTTCAGAAGCAGCGCATGCTTGGGATTTCGCGTCTCGTTTTCTGCTGTGATCCGAATCGCCCGTTTTCCAAGGACCGGGCATTCGTGTTCACAAACTCCGCAGCCGATACAATTTTTTAAATCTACAAATGGCTGCTGAAGCCGGACCTGAATTTCAACACGGGTTTTTGTTCTGGGTGGCAACTTCCATTGAAATTCCGGATTAATCGACAGAGTTCGGGCGGTATTTTCAACTATGGGCCGGGGACGATCGTCTGGAGATTCCATTGCCGCACAAAAATAATCACCGGTTGAAAACCGATGGGGAGTAAGTGCTTCCCCGCCAAGTTCAACATGCGTAGTCCCAGCAGATTTCACAATTAAAGCGGTAGTTCTATTGATCGTGTGGAAGGTTTCACGTGTCGAAATAGCCTTGGGGCTGACCGGGCAATTTTCCTGGCACACGATGCAGGGTCTGTTCATCGCCCAGGGGAGACAGCGACCCCGATCGATAAAGGCGGTTCCGATTCTAATCGGACCTTTATCGGCATACGTTTTTTCACCGAGTCGTTCATCGATGGTGATCGGTCGGATGGCAGCAGTCGGGCACAAATTTCCGCAGGCAATACATTTCAGCTGACAACCGCTCGTACCGATCCGAAAGTTGAGCAAAGGGGTCCACAGGCCTTCCAACCCGCCCTCGAATCCCGCTGGATGAATGACATTTGTCGGACAGATCCGCATACACTGACCGCATTTAATGCACCGTGACAAAAAATCTTTTTCCGCCAGCGCACCAGGTGGTCGGATGAGCCATGGTTCCCAATTGCCGGCAAGGGCGCCGTTGATGCGGATCATCGGAACAGATGCCGCTCCAAAGAAAAAGGAAAGGACAACCGCCCGCCTTGATAGATCGGGAAGCAGAATTTCCCCGGCTGCGGATGGAGCCGTTCTATAGCCCAAACGATCGTGCTGACACGGTCCGAGACAGTTTAAACAGAGGATGCATTCGCTGATTTTGATTGTTGAGGAGGGCGAACAGGCCCCTTCACAATCCAATTCACACCGGTGGCAATCGATACATGCTCTCTCTTTCTTACCGATCCGCCAGATGGCGTTTCGGCTGAATATCCCCAGCAATGCGCCGAGTGGACAGATAAATCGACAGTAAAAGCGCGGTATTCTCAGATTCAGAAAAACAGCTGTTAAGAAGATACCTCCGATGAGAGAGATCCCTTGGTGATACCGCTGGCTGACGGACCACGCCCCTGTTGCCGCATCGGCCAACGGCAGAATGATTAGATTTACCGAGCGATATACAAGGGAAATCGGATCCAGTAGGCCGATTTGAAGTGAGGCTGAAAAAAGCGCAGAATCTTTGAAAAAAATGGTCAATGCCGCTGAGATCAGGGCAACAGATAAACCAGTTTTAAAGCCTTTTCCGGAATGACTCGTCCGACTAAAAAACGCCAAAAGTACTAAGGCAAACAAAATGATTCCGATCAGAACGAAAGAAATTCGGACAGCCGGGAACAGTATATGGATAAAATAGAGGAGCAGATCTGCGGTTGAGACCGTAAGAAGAAAAATCAAAATCCAGTATTTTACCACCTGTAGCCGATGGTAGCGATTCATATCGGCTTTTTCAGCAGATGATTTTTTCCGCTTTCCCAAAAATCCGATAAACTGATGGATAGATCCGAAAGGGCAGATCCACCCACAGAAAACCCGCCCGAGCAGCACCGTCAGTGCAATGGTGGCTAGCCCCCAAAGGAGGCCCTTATAAAGCGTCCGGGTCGACAGCAGGGTACCGAGCCCGATCAGGGGATCGAGCTCAAGCAACCAGTTAACAGGCCAGCCGCGAAGTTGCCACCACTTTTCGCCAAGGGTGGCAACCACACAAAACCACAAGAACAGGGTTGCAAAAAAAACCTGAGAAATCCTTCTGGCGGTTATTATTTTCATCAGCCCGGTCGATCTCCTTTCTGATGTCAATCGGTTGAAACCATCACGGGATTTATGGAACGATAGTCCGCCGTCCCTATCCCGGCCGCTGCCGCCTTGGTTATATATGAAAGTTCATGTAATTCTTTTTTGAGCAGCGTGGCGCCGAAAGCATCCGCAGCGACCGGGTCTGTGCTGACAATCATCATATTTGTTTTTTTGAGGTCTGAAAGTGAGCCTCCTGTCGGGCCATTGGATATCATGGTGGTTGTTCCGTCCAGAATGACGACCGAGGGTTTGATCATGATAGCCAGTTCCTTGATAATGGTGTGAATATCCTGATGGAATATATTCCGCCGACCTCCCAACAGGCCGTACCAATTTTTCATGCTCATCGAAGCGCCGCTCCGGCGATGACCCTTTACCGGTGAAAGGCCGATCACCTTATCAACCGCTTTTATCGGTTTATACAATACCGGCCAGTTTCGGATGAGTCTGGTCCCCGGAATCGTCATTGATTTAAAAAGACCGGCTGCCGGCAGTATCACTTTTGCACCTGCAGACTCCGCTGCGCTCGCAATACCGGTAAGTGCAAAGCAACTTGCGGGAGCGTTTATCGGGTTGTCTGTCACCACCACTTTAGAAGCACCCGACTTAAAGCACAACCGGGCGGTCTCCGAAATAAGCCGGGGATGAGTTGTTGCCGAAAGGATAGGTGGTGAGGCAAATGCGGCATTGACTTTCAGCAAAACACGGTCTCCGCTTTTGATAAACGATTCAACGCCACCAATCGCCTTAAATGCAAGCTGGAGCGTTTTTATCCTGTCTGAACCTCTGGCAATGCCCATCCGTTTTCCCAGAGCTGGAATGGAAAAATCCGGAAAGCCATCCGCAATTGGATCAATCGAAGAATAGGCAGGTCCGATCGGGTCAAAAAAATAATATCCGATCAGACCGGCAGCCGCCATGGACAAACCGGCTTTCGCTGACCGGATCAGAAAACTCCTTCGCCCATAAAGCTTTTGGTTCAAGTCATTCTCCATCTTTCACCATCCTAAGCCCTTCGTGCAGCCGATGGGCCAGTTCCATAGCCCTTTTTCGGTCTGACGCTTCACGCACGCCGGCAACAAAACGCCCATACGAAAATATGACCTCGTAGCTGTCCATGATCGATATGATTTTCGCTCCGGGGATACGAGAGGCATGTTCCACCGCTTTTCCCCCATAGGTCAACAAAAATCGATAATATCCCAGTCCAAGCGCCACGGCTTTTTGGGATGTTTTGCGGTGGGATAAAAAAGCGCTCATCTCAATTTTATCTATCCTGTATTTTGCGACGTAGACCCGATCAAATTGATCAAACCCAAAGGCATTTGCAGAGATCAGTGCTATGCTTTTGGTCTCAAGACCCGATCCTGGGAACAGCTCAGATTCGGCAATTGATGTTGTTTTGACCGGCATGTTTTGCATGATAATTTGGCCGACCGCAACCATTTTTTCAACACTCTCATCGGTCGGGACAGATGAGATGATTTCTACGTAATAGGGGCCATAAACATAATAGACCGCATTTTCAGTACGGTAAGAGTGTTGACCCAGTCCGGCCTGTTTTGCATCCTCACGCATCTGCTCGCTGAATACCGAGAACGCATTCTTCCCATTTCCCATATCGTAAATAAATATTTCAGCCCAATTTTCTGAGGCCGCGCTCGGTTTGAACCGTTGGCTTTCAAGGGTTTTAAATCCGGCGGCGAGGTATAACTCAGCTTTTCCATCAATCTTATCCGACAAATTATGAGGTTGAAACATTTCCGGTGGTGACAATAAAATGTAAGTTTTTGGCAGTAATATTAGTGAGTTTTTTTTTGCTTCTTCATAATTACCTTGAAAGTTTTTCAGATTCTGATTTAACATCCCCGTCGATAGAATCGCCGGAGAATATCGAAACTGCTGCAAAAAGACGATCATCCCGATTCCGGCAAGAACAAAAAGAATGGAGCCGCTAAGGAAGGCTTCCCATCTGGTGCACTCTTTTTTCACCCTTTCACGCGTTCCACATATTCACCGGTCCTTGTATCAATCCGGATCAGCTCGCCCTCCTCAACAAAGGGGGGAACCTGTACAACATAACCTGTCTCAAGGGTAGCGGTCTTTGTGCTTCCTGAAGCGGTATCCCCCTTTGTCCAGGGATCTGTTTTGGTTATCTTTAAAACGATAAAATTGGGGAGAGCAATACCGATCGGTTTCTCCTTGAAAAAAAGGACATTACATTTGGTATTTTCCTTTATTAAACTGCGGTTTTCACCTAACTGATCTTCGGAAAGAAATTCCTGATCCCATGTAGAGGTGTTCATAAAGCAGTATTGGTTTCCATCAACATACAAAAACTCCATCTCGTGCTCTTCCAGGTTTGCTTCCATGAATTTATCGCCTGATCGAAACGTTCTGTCAAATTGTGCACCGGTCAACATGTTCTTGAGTTTGCACTTATAAAGGGCCTGGCCTTTGCCGGGTTTGACAAATTCGAACTGCACAATGATGTAAGGGTCTCCATCGATTTCAATTTTTAATCCTTTTCTCAGATGTCCGCTTTCATACATAATCAATAAGCCTCCACCAATTTTAGTTGCTTTAATCCTGATACGGATGATCTCTTTTTATTCAGATCGGCAGGCAATTTTCTCCGGTACCAG
>CAZSON010000024.1:0-19722 GCA_964608375.1 uncultured Desulfobacter sp.
TATTATCAACCGATGGACGTCGGTCCAAATCTATTTCTCTTTCATATCAAATCTCTTTAAAAATGATCAGAAAAAGTCTTGAAAGCTTTATTTCGTTGTGATAATCAAAACGATTTGTTTTTAGATGTTAGCTGTGCTCCACCGTCAGGACTCTGAAAGGAATTTTAAAATAGATGACCGCGAAAAAGGAATTGAAACTGGCTTACGGCCTGGCGATTGTTCTGTTGGTTGTGGGGATTATAAGTTACGCCGCTTTTCCGGCAAAGACGCCGGAACAGCCTGTTAGATTGATGTTAAAAAATCCGGCCGGGAAAGTGCTGTTTGACCACAAAACGCATACATCTGTTCAGGGATACGGCCTCTCCTGCCTCGATTGCCATCATACCGACGATGAGGATGAAACAAATCCTGAACTGTGCGGGGAGGGGGGGTGCCATGAGCGTAAAAGCGAAGATGAAGATATGCTAAACCGCCTTGATGCATTCCATTTACAATGCATCGGATGTCATCAAGAGTTTGAAAAAGGTCCTCTAGAAGAACAATGTGAATTATGTCATAAGATGATGTGAGCCGGTCTTAAAAACAGATAACCCTCTTTGGCCCTTTCAACCAACCGATGAAATAGATTGAACGATGATAACAAAACGAATTGCAGCTTTGAAAAAACCTCCGCTTGAACACGGCAGAGTTGGGGCGGTTCTACCGGAACACAGATCGGTTTCACCACCCGAAGCGGTTACCCTGTACATAGAGGTTGCCTCACCGGAACCAGCCATATATAAGGGCTTGCTGACATGTGAAAAAGGGGAAACGGTCAAAACAGGTCAGAAAATATCTCTTTCCGAAGATAGTGGTCAATATGTTATATCAACCATTACAGGCACCGTGTCATCGATCTCAATTCATACAGGCGATTTCGGCAGATCGTACATCGCTATCGCCATTGATGCCGAGGGCGAAGAGACGTTTGATGAACAATTCGAAAAATTTGCCTTAAACCCTACCCTTGAAACGGCCAGGAACTTTCTTTCCTGCGCACCGGGAAAGCCGCCACTTCATGCTTCTTTCGGGGATGAAAAATCGATTCAAACCATAGTCGTCTGCGGAGTGGACAACGATATCTTTCTTTCCACCAATCGCTATGCGGCAACCACCCAATTTAATGCCATAAAAAAGGGGATTCATATATTAAAGGCCATTACCGGGGTTGACAATATCATTCTGGCCGTTCCACAGGATCTCATTCAGGGATACACCGGTATAGATGCAATAGTTAAAGCTGTTCCGAGCCGATATCCCTACACACTTCCACAAATGATGATTCAGAATTTACTGGGACAGGACGTCCCTGTTGGAAAAAGCGTGGAAGATTTAGGGATATCCTTTTTCAGCGCCGAGGCCGCCGAGAGTATCGGAATCGCTTTTACTGAGGGCCGGCTACCTGTTTCAAAGCGGCTGACCCTGATCGGAAAGGATGGGGACACAACTCTTTTATCGGTCAGAATCGGAACCTCGCTTCGTGACATTTTTAAGACATCCAATATAATTTTAAACGAAAAAGACCGAATCGTTCTGGGCGGGCCGATGCGGGGTGCTGCGATATATTCTGAAGACCACACGGTGTTGCCGGAAACAGATGCCGTTATGGTTCAGGACAAAAACAATCTACCTTATGTTTCAGATAACCCCTGCATCAATTGTGGTGAATGTGTCAGAATTTGTCCTGCAAAAATTCAGATAAATATGCTCGTTCGATATCTCGAAGCCGGTCATTATGAAGAGGCTGCGGATCAGTATGATTTGCATTCTTGCATTGAATGCGGCTTATGCAGCTTTGTCTGTGTTTCAAAAATGCCGATTTTTCAATACATTCGATTGGCAAAATTTGAACTCTCGCGGACGAATGCAGCGGTGGCAAATCATGCTTGAACAGAAAAAATTCATTGTTTCACACGCCCCGTTTTTACATAGCGGAAGCAGTATTTCCGCACGCAATTACAATATAATTCTCGCTGCACTGCCTGCGGTTCTTTTCGGCCTCTTCCGGTACGGGATGCCTGCAGTCAGCGTCTTTTCACTTTCCGTATCCACCGCCATCATTTGGGAGCTTCTGTTAAATCGGTTGATGAAACGAAAAATATCGATCGGGGACGGCAGCGCCGCGCTGATCGGGCTCTTATTTGCCATGCTTTTGCCGGCCACTTCGCCCTGGTGGCTGGTCATCACCGGCACATTTGTGGCGATTCTTGTCGGAAAACAGATCTATGGGGGTATCGGCGGGAATCCGTTTCACCCAACGCTGGTTGCCGTTGCCATTTTGATGCTGTCATGGAAAGATTTATTTGACTTTGATGCAAGTTTGGTCAACTACGATTTTAACTTTATAGCGGTTTATCCTCTTGGCGCCTTAAAACAGATCGGGGTTTCTGCCATTGAATCGTTCAGTGCCGGCGATCTGTTGATCGGCAAACAGACCGGCGCTATCGGGACAACCTTCGGCCTTGGCCTGATTGTCGGTGGCCTCTACCTCATGGCAAGACGAATCGCCAGATGGGAAATATCGGTATCCTTCCTAACGGGGGTGACGATCACCGCCCTGATATTCAACCTTGCGGCGCCCACCCGTTTCGCAGGGCCTGTTTTTCATCTATTCACCGGTTATACACTGATCGGGGCTTTTTTTCTGGCCACCGAGGATTCATCTTCCCCGGTAAATTTTATTGCCATGCTCCTTTATGGGGCCGCTGGTGGCATCCTCACTGTACTCATCAGAAATATCGGCGCTCACATTGATGGTGTGGTTTTTGCCATTTTGATCATCAACATTTTAAATCCGATTCTGGACAAGATCAGACCCAAAGCGATGGGGAAGGTTTTTTAATATGCGCCAAATGATAAAAATGATCGTCGTCCTGACCATCTTAAGCACCTTTTCAGGGGGGTTGCTCGCGGCGATTCAAAATAAACTCAAGGATAGAATCCAATATCAGGAACTCAAATTCGTGAAAGGCCCTGCCCTTCATCAAATCTTCGCGGGCGCCTCAAATGACCCCCTCATTGACCGGTTTAAAATAAAGGACAAGGAGACGGAAAGGAGCTTTTTTGTCGGTATACTCGACAAGGCGCCCGGCGCGGTTGCCTTTGAAAGTTTTGGGAACGGTTTCGGCGGTAAACTTGGACTGATGGTAGGTGTTGACACAAAAACCGACAAGATTATCAATGTGCGGGTTACCACCCATCTGGAAACGCCCGGTGTAGGGTCCAAGGCCAAAGATGACCCGACCTTCGTGTCTCAATTCAGCGGATTGCCGCTTCATCAACTATTTAAGGTCAAAGTAGACGGCGGCCAGGTGGATGCGATGAGTGGCGCCACAAACACCTCCCGCGGTGTCAGCGCTGCGGCAACCAGCGCGGGCGAGATTTATAGCCGTCTGAAACCGGAAATCATAAAAAGCCTGAAGCAGTTTAACAAGTAGCGGCGCTTTAGTTAGGAGAACAAAATGGCAAAATCTATCGTTCAGGAGTTTACCAAGGGCCTGTGGGATGAAGTCCCGCCGTTTCGACTGGTTCTCGGTCTCTGCCCCACCCTCGCGGTGACCAAAACGGTAGAAAATGGTATCGGCATGGGAGTTGCGACCGCCTTTGTGCTGGTCTGTTCCAATGTCCTGATATCAGCAATGCGAAATATTATACCTGCTAAAGTGAGAATTGCCTGTTTTATCATCATCATTGCCACCTTTGTCACGGTTGCAGAATTTTTAACCAAGGCTTTTGATTATCCACTCTATCTGAGCCTTGGTATCTTTGTGCCGTTAATCGTCGTCAACTGCATTATTCTGGGCCGCGCCGAAGCCTTTGCCGCTAAAAACGGTATCGTTGCGTCGTTTGCGGACGGTTTAGGGATGGGGATCGGATTCACCCTTTCCTTGGGCGTCCTGGGGGCTTTTCGTGAAGTGCTGGGGAGCGGCACATTTTTGGGAAACCCGGTATTCGGGCCATCTTTTCAACCCTTTACATTTATGATAGAAGCACCGGGGGCGTTTGTCTGCCTGGGCCTTTTGCTTTGCATCATGAACCTGGTCGGGAAAAAATAGGAGGAGCTAAATGGGCGATTATATCCTGCTTGCCATCAGTTGCATCCTGGTAAACAACATTCTGCTGGCACAATACTTAGGGAATTGTCCGTTTCTCGGCACATCCAAGAAAATGGAAACCGCGGTCGGCATGGCCATGGCGGTCGTCTTTGTTTTGTCCATGGCAGGGGTGATAACCTGGATGGTTGAAGCCTTTATATTAAAACCGTTCGATCTCGAATACATGCTGACTATTTCATTCATCCTCGTGATCGCCTCACTGGTACAATTTGTGGAGATGTTTTTGAAAAAAATCGTCCCAGCGCTCTATGTCGGGCTCGGGATCTTTCTCCCCCTGATTACAACCAACTGTGCCGTATTTGGCGTCGCACTTATTATTTCAATTAAGGAATATACCTTCATGCAGGCACTGGTTTCATCATTTGCCTATGCGGTCGGCTATGGCATCGCCCTGATTCTGTTTGCCGGTGTGCGTGAGAGAATCAACTTGAGCAGGGTGCCCCAGCCGCTCCAGGATACCTCCATCGGTTTGGTGACTGCCGGAATGCTTTCACTCGCATTTTTCGCCTTCAAAGGAATGGTATAGAAAGAAGTTTATTTTGATAGAAGCAGTCTTATTTATGTTCGGGCTCGGGTTGGTCGCCTCCGTTATTCTGAGCATCGCCTCAAAAATATTTTACGTTTACGAAGATCCACGAATCGCCGAAGTTGAAGGCCATCTAGCCGGCGCAAACTGCGGCGGTTGCGGATATGCGGGATGCGCTTCGGCAGCTCTTGCCGTAGTTGACGGTAAAGCGCCTGCTACGGTCTGTGTTATATCCGGCCCGGAGTCGGCAAGGAACGTGGCAGCGGTGATGGGGATAGAAGCCGGAAGTGCAGAGCCCCTTCGCTCTTTAAACAGGTGTGAAGGGGGAGACCGAGCGGCGAACCGATTTTATTATTTAGGAATCAACTCGTGCCGTGCACTAGCCGCTTTTTATGGCGGAAGGCGTGTTTGCACCATCGGATGCCTCGGCCTTGGCGATTGTATTCGGGCCTGTTCATTCAATGCCCTCCATATGGGGCCAAAAGGATATCCTGTTGTCGACCAAAGCAAATGTGTCGGTTGTGGCGCATGTGAGAAAGTCTGCCCTAAAAATATCCTAAAGGTCCGAACCATGTCTCAACGGCTTCTCCATTTCAACCAGGAGGATGATCCCCTTTCCCCATGCAGCCAAACCTGTCCGGCAGAAATCAACATTCCCAAATATATTTCTCAAATCAAAAGCGGCGATTACCAGGCTGCGGTAGAGACTATTCGGGAACGTAATCCCCTCCTTCTAACGTGTGGCAGGGTTTGTCCTCACCCCTGTGAAGAATACTGCCGACGAGGTATAGAGGATGAAGCGGTCTCCATAAATCAACTCAAACGCTTTGCGGCTGATTTTGAGGTAAAATCCGGCCGTCGATTTCCAATCACCTGCGCCCCGTCAACTGACAAAAAAGTTGCGGTGATCGGCGGGGGACCTGCCGGGTTGACCTGCGCCTATTTTCTACGGCGGCTTGGTCATGGTGTGACCATTTTCGATAAAATGCCGAATCTTGGAGGTATGCTCCGTTACGGTATCCCCGAGTATCGACTTCCACAAAAAATCTTGGAATGGGAAATCGACAGCATTCTTGAGCTGGGAATTGAATATCATACAGGCGTAAAACTGGGTGTTGATTTCGACCTTGAATCGCTTGTTGCAAAAGGCTATGATGCCATTTTCTTAGGAGTTGGCGCCTGGAGTGATTATCAGCTAAAGGTTAAAGGTGAAGATCTAAAAGGGTGTTTTACCGGAATCGATTTTTTGACCCGTTTTGCCACAATCCAACAGGGAGACGGCACAGACGAATCTATTCCGATCGGTCAAAAGTGTGTGGTGATCGGCGGCGGTAATACCGCGATCGACTGCGTTCGCACACTCGTCCGATTGGGTGCCAAAGAAGTAACAATCGTTTATCGTCGAACACGGAACGAAATGCCCGCCAACAGGGTTGAAATTGAGGCTGCAGAGGAAGAGGGAGTTAAGTTTCATTTTCTAGCTTCACCGGTGCGAGCAATCGGGGATAAACAAGGATGGGTCACGCATCTTGAATACCTAAAAATGAAACTCGGAGAACCTGATGCAAGTGGCCGGCGCCGTCCGGTTCCGATCGAAGGGTCTGAAACACTTATCGAAACCGATATGATGGTAACCGCCATCGGTCAAGGACCTGATGTCTCTTTTGCCGACAAAGAAAAACCGATAAGTGACCTCAGCATTACCCGATGGAATACAATTGACGCAAACCCGGAAATTCTTCAATCAAACATCCCCCATATCTTTACTGCCGGCGATGCTTTCACCGGTGCTTCACTGGTGGTTGAAGCGATCGGCGGCGGAAGAAGAGCTGCAAGGGCAATTCATCTTTATTTATCGGGAAAAGCCTTAAAACCGGTGCCGAAATCATTGCTGAAAAAACATATCCCGGAATCCATCTTTGATCGGGTTTCAGGCATTATCAAATCACCAAGGACAAAGATGCCCGAACTCCCTGTCGAAGATCGAATTCAATCTTTTGCAGAAACAGATCTTGTGATAAGCAAAAAGGCGGCCGAATTCGAGTCGAATCGGTGTTTGGACTGTTGCAGAATCTGTTACAACAAGGATGCTGCTTAACGTTCTAACCCACCCCCGTCCTTGTTGAGAGGGTCTATTTGGTGGAAAGATCTCCTTAGGGTGTCTGCTAATCTGCTCATGTGGTCCGGGACCGGCGCTTCAAAGGATTTGACCTGATCTGTTATCGGATGGGAAAAACGTATGCGCCATGCATGCAACATAAGCCGGATCGGAGACTCTATCTTTTGAGAAGCAGTTTTTTCCCTCCCTTGCTTTTTCACCCCTTGGCGTTTACCATATATCGGGTCTCCGATAACCGGATGGGAAATAGCGGCCAGATGAACACGGATCTGGTGAGTTCTCCCGGTTTTTAGATCGAGTTCCAACCACGTCGCTTTGGAAAACCGTTCCCGCACCCGCCATTTTGTCACTGCATCCCTCCCTTTTGTGCTGCGGGTCGACATCCGCTTCCGATCAACCGGATGACGTCCCACGGGAAGCAAAATGGTGCCGGTTTCACCTGTCACCTCTCCATGAACCAGTGCAAGGTATTCCTTTTTGATTTTTCTCGATTTAAACTGCCGGGCCAGATGTTTATGGGTAGCACCATCTTTTGCAATGATCAAGACACCGGACGTATCCTTATCGAGTCGGTGGACAAGTCCCGGTCTCAAGTCGCTGCCAAATCCCTTCAAATCAGGGTAATGATACAAAAGCCCGTTAACCAGGGTACCGGAATAATGCCCGGGGGCCGGGTGAACAACAAGGCCCGGCTGTTTGTTCAAAATAATCAGATGATCATCCTCATATATGATATCAAGATCAATCGGTTCAGCCTTAAATGCCATCGATTGGGGAGGGGGAATCCGGCCATCAATCCTATCACCGACTTTTACACGGTAACCGGGCTTTTTGATTTGGCCTTGAACCCGAATCTCACCTTTTGAGATAAGAGAGGTTGCAAAAGACCGAGAGCAGTTCGAGATCCGCAAAGCAATCAGCGCATCGAGGCGCCTCGCTTTGTCCGCCTCTTCAATAAAAAATTGAAAGGGATTCGTTTCATGAAGCATTACATAGAAGGCGATTCACTGGAGGGAAATATGGATCCGATCTCTGTGAGGATGGTCTCTTCGTCTGTGTTTTTTGCGGTCGAGAGCTCTTTTACCAACAAACCCTGTGCCGTATCGTAAAGTTTCCGTTCACCAAAGGAAAGGTCTTTTGTTAATCTCAGGAGAGATAGGTCCCTAAAAACTTCTGCTACATCGTATAGGGAACCTGTCTTTATTTTCTCCATGTACTCCCGGTACCTGCGGTTCCATGTCTGGGCCAGGAGTGATTCATCCCGGTCAGATTTCATCAGCTTATAAATTTTAGCGACCTCTTTTTTGCTGATCACCTCTCGCAAACCGACCGATTCGACATTACGGGTCGGAATCATAATAACCATATCGTTTTCTAGGACCTTCATGATATAAAAATCATGGGTCTCACCGTTGATCACCTTGCTTTCAATCGCATCTATCCGACCGACCCCATGCGCAGGATATACGGCCAAATCACCTATCTGAAATTCTTTCATTTTTTATCCGGTTGTTTGGAATGGTTTCTTAAATTATGTCCTTTAACAAAATCCGGATAACTTGAATATCACAAGTAAAAAATAAACACAACCAATAAAAAGGACCGGTCAATTATGGACCGATCCCTTTTGATTTCAATCAACCCTAAAGGTTTCTATTACAAGAGAAATGGCACCATAAGGAGCGCAACCACATTTAAGATTTTGATCATCGGATTGATCGCCGGACCGGCGGTATCTTTGTAAGGATCACCGACTGTATCACCGGTGACCGCCGCTTTGTGTGCATCGCTTCCCTTACCACCCAGATGACCGTCCTCAATATATTTTTTCGCATTGTCCCAGGCTGCACCACCTGTAGTCATGGAAATTGCGACAAAGATTCCGGTAACGATGCTGCCGATTAGAAGTCCGCCCAGAGCCACTCTACCCAGTAAAAATCCAACTAGAATTGGTGCGGCCACCGGGAGCAGCGCCGGTACGACCATTTCTTTCAATGCAAACTTGGTGACGATATCTACGCATGTGCTATAGTCCGGTTTTGCAATCCCTTTCATAATGCCAGGAATTTCACGGAACTGACGTCTCACTTCATCCACAACCGCTCCGCCTGCATGTCCAACGGCTTTCATCGCAATGGAGGCAAATAAAAAAGGAAGGAGGCCCCCGATGAAAAGCCCGATGATCACATTCACATCTCCCAGGTCAAACCTGATATCAGCGCTTTTGCCGCCTTTTAATGTAAATTCGAACACATAACAGGCAAAAAGAACGAGTGCAGCAAGCCCGGCTGAGCCGATGGCATAACCCTTTGTAACGGCCTTGGTGGTATTGCCGACCGCATCCAATGGATCGGTAATTTCGCGGACGCTGTCATCCATTTCTGCCATTTCTGCAATTCCACCGGCGTTGTCGGTGATCGGGCCATAGGCATCGATGGCGATGACCATACCGGTCATGGAAAGCATCGACATGGCAGCCATGGCAATACCGTAGAGACCGGCTAATTTAAAAGAAACAAAAATACCCAGGCAGATCGCTAAAACAGGCAGGGCGGTCGACTGCATGCTGACCGCAAGGCCGGCAATGATATTGGTGCCATGCCCGGTCGTCGATGCTTCCGCAACCCCCTTTACCGGTCCGTAAATACCGGTGTAATATTCGGTGATGATAACAATGATCACGGTAAGCACAAGCCCCACAAGTGTGGCAAAATAAATTGATAGCGATGACATATCCGGCAATCCTGTCATCAATTTTTGGGTAATGAAATAAAAGGCGAAAGCAGCAAGGATGGCAGATCCAAACATCCCTTTGTACAAGGCGCCCATGATATATTTGCTTTTCCCTAGTCGGACAAAAAAGATGGCGATCATCGATGCAACAATGGACACCGCACCGATAACCAACGGAAATTCTGTCGCTACGGGAACTTTTGGAAAAATAAGGTGACCGAGCAACATAGCGGCAACGGCTGTGATAGCGTAGGTTTCAAAAAGATCTGCGGCCATGCCCGCACAATCCCCCACATTATCCCCAACATTGTCAGCGATAACAGCTGGATTTCTCGGATCATCTTCAGGAATTCCGGCTTCAACTTTTCCCACAAGATCGGCGCCGACATCGGCTCCTTTGGTAAAGATTCCACCGCCAAGTCTGGCAAAAATTGATATCAGACTGCCGCCGAACCCGAGCGCAACCAGGGCAGCCACATCCTGGGTTAGGGTAAAGAAGCCGGCAACCGCCGTGAGTGCAAGCCCGGCGACCATCATTCCGGTGACAGATCCGCCCTTGAATGCCAGCGAAAGACCGGCTGAAAGACCTTTTTTCGCCGCTTCAGCCACCCTGACGTTCGCAACAACGGAGACCCGCATTCCGACATAACCTGCAAGGTAGGAAGCGGCAGCGCCGATCAAAAAACCGATGGCCATTTTAACTCCCAGGGCAAGCAGAATAACAAGAAAAATAACAATTCCAGCTATAGAAACGCTTTTTAACTGTCGACTCAGATAGGCAATAGCGCCTTCTTTAATTGCCTCCGAAATTTCACCCATCTTCTCATCACCGGCAGATGCTTTTTTCACTATTGCAGCAAGAATAATAGCAAAAAGTACCCCTGCAACCCCGACCAAGGTACTAATCAGCGGTAGATTGCTTACTGTGGCTTCCATTGTTTCCTCCATCTCTTCATTAGTTTTAAATCACCTTTCTGTTGTTATAACGATTCATGCCCTCTTTTATTCCTTCACAAAGTATTGTCACAACAGCATCCCCTGCTGTTCTTATAACCTGTTGCAAATTGTTTTTCTCAGTAGAATTAAATCTGCCCAGAACATGATCGGTAACTGTCATTTCTGCTCCGGGGCGCCCCACACCGATCCGAAGCCGTGTGAAGTCATTTCTACCAAAAGCTTCGATTAAAGACCTCAAACCCTTATGGCCTCCAGACCCCCCTTTCTCTTTTATTTTTATTATGCCAAAATCAAGATCGATATCATCAAGAACGACCAATAGATCCTCGCTGAATATATTATGGTATTTGGCCAATTTTTTAATCGGCGGGCCGCACCTGTTCATAAATTCCTGGGGTTTGGATAAAATAACCCGGCTGTCATTTATAGATCCTTTTCCAAACAAAACACCGAACTTGGTTTTTTCAACCAGAATGGAGAATGCGGCCGCAAGATCATCGGCGACCATGAAACCGATATTATGGCGGGTCTTTTTATAGGTAGGACCTGGATTCCCCAGGCCGACTATCAGACGTAATCGCGATGGAGACATGAGTAGGGTCCGTTACTGGTCTTCTGTCTCCGTCTCAGGTTCCTCCCCTTCACCGGCAGCCTCTTCCAGTTCTTCCTCCTCTACTTCTTCAACTTCTTCAACCTTTGGAGCAAGAACCGTAACCACAGTAAAATTAATATCCGACGCTAATTCAATATCACCTTCCAAACGAATTTCTTTAACATGGATTGAATCGCCTATGTCCAAATCCGTAATGTCAACCTCAAATCTATTCGGAATCTGGAGAGGAAGACATAACACGTCAACTTCACGCCTTATAATCTGCAAAGTTCCGCCGAGTTCAACCCCTTTTGATTTCCCTACTGTGACCACAGGAACCTTGATCTTGATCTTACGATCCATTGCAATTTCATAGAAATCGACATGAAGAAAAGTCTGAAAAACCGGATGTACCTGCAACTCTTTTATCATTGCAGATTTGTTGATTGTTTTTCCATCTTGAATAACAAGGTTCAACAAAATCTGTCTGCTGTTACCTTTTTTCAGTGCCTGCTCAAGATCAGCCGTATCGAGAGAAAGCAGAATCGGCTCGGTGTTCGAGCCATAGAGTATGGCGGGTATCCTATCTTTTCTTCGCAGGGCCCGAGAAGGACCATTTCCAACTGCGGTCCTGATATTTGCTTTTAGTTCGATTATTTTCAAAAAACATACCTCCTTATTTAAATTCTATTTTGTTTTCATTACACAAAAAGAGAAGTTACCGAATCCCCCGTGTGGCTCCGCACAATGGCCTCTCCCACCAGTTCCGCAATCGACAGCACCTTTATCTTATCGCATGCTTTGGCTTTTTGACTTAAAGGGATGGTATCAGTCACAACAAGGCTTTTTAAACTAGACTCGGCAATTCGTTCAACTGCCGGACCTGAAAGCACCGGGTGGGCACAGCAGGCATATACTTCCATTGCGCCCTTTTCAGCGATAGCTCCTGCCGCCTCTGTCAAGGTTCCTGCAGTATCAACCATATCATCGAGAATGATGGCGACTTTCCCTTTGACATCTCCGATTATCGCCATCGCTTTGGCCTCGTTTGGCGCATCCCTGCGTTTGTCAACAACAGCAAGACCGGTATTTAGGCGCTTTGCAAAGGCTCTGGCTCTTTCAGCACCACCGGCATCAGGAGAAACAATGACCACATTATCATCAAAATTTTTTTTAATAAAATCGATAATTACCGGGGCGGAAAACAGGTTATCGACCGGTATGTTGAAAAAACCCTGGATCTGTCCGGCATGTAAATCCATTGTGATAACGCGATCCGCTCCTGAAATGGTTAACAGATCCGCAACCAGTTTAGCGCTTATCGGAACTCTGGGCGCTACCTTTTTGTCCTGCCGTGCATATCCGTAATAGGGAATGACGGCTGTTATTCTGCGGGCGGATGATCGGTTGAAAGCGTCTACCATCAGTAGTAATTCAACCAGGTTGTCATTTACCGGGGAACAGGTCGATTGAATAACAAAAATATCTTTCGATCGTACGTTTTCATTGATCTCAATCTGTATCTCCCCATCGCTGAAAGTCTTCACCTTGGCCCCACCACGCGGCATATTCAGATAATCACATATTTTGTTAGCCAGCTCGGGATTTGAATTACCACAAAAAATAGCAAAGTCTGCCACCAAATACCTCTTTTTTGGTTACCGGTTATTTATAAATTCGTAAAAAGACCATTTTGCTTTTATCCCAAAACATTCAAAGTCGTTCGCAAATGCCATTTTACGAGACTATCAGTATTGAAGTGCTGAGGTTTTATTTATAATTTTTCAATCCTGCGGTCTGGCTGGGGCGGGAGGATTCGAACCTCCGAATGCAGGAACCAAAATCCTGTGTCTTGCCACTTGACGACGCCCCATTTTGATTAAATTAACAAATCCGCAAGAAACAGCTTCCATTTTGAGTGTTTAAAAAGCGAATTTTTCGCCTGCCGGGCCTCATCAGGACTCAAGAACAGACCAAAGACAGTCGGCCCGCTTCCTGACATGAGAGCAGCCGCTGCTCCATGGGCCAAAAGTGTTTTTTTTATTTTGAGGATGTCAGGATACTCTGCTGCAGTTACCTGCTCAAGGTCATTACGAAAATGGGATTCGACATCAAAATCCTGTTTTATAAATCCGGCATTATTATGTTGTTTTTTCGATTTTGTCAATCCCAAATTGAATTTTCCATACACATTCGCGGTCGATACGCTGAACGCGGGGTAAACCAACAGAACCTTATACGGTTTGAGACCTTGGAAAGGTTCCAGCTTTTCTCCAGCTCCTTGAACCAGTGCCGGTTTTCCAAAAATAAAAAAGGGAACATCGGCTCCGACTTTAAAACCGAAACGCTCGACTTCAGATCGCGAAAATGGATGGCCATAATACCGGTTTAAACCCAAAAAAACAGCGGCTGCATCGCTGCTCCCACCGCCAAGGCCGGCACCGATCGGTATCTGTTTTTCGATGAAAATATTTACACCTTTGGGTTTATTCCCCTGGCGTTCTCTGAGTGATTCAATAAAAAGAGATGCAGCCCTGTGAGCAAGGTTTGATTCGTCTTCAGGGATACCCGGATCGTCACAAATTACGCTTATTTCCCTGGTATCAAATGAAAGGGTGATCGTATCATAAAGACCGATACCACACATAATGGTGACCAGATCGTGGTATCCATCGGATCTTTTTCCTGTGACCTGCAAAAACAGGTTGATCTTTGCAGGGGCCAGTAGCCTCATAATATAAACCGTTGAGCTAAAAACAGGAAGATCGAGCGTTAATAAATACCGCTTTAGCCCTTTTCCTTGACGTACATTAGCCTCAATTCGTGCAGGATATGCTTCAAAAGGTTTTCTTCATCTTCTGTGAGATTCCCGCTGGTTTTCTCTCCCAATATACCTAGAATATCAATTGTCTGTTTCGCCAGCGGAAGGCTTTTTTTCTTCTGGCCGGTTGCTGGATCTTCGATCACACCGAGATGCACAAGGGCAGATGAATTCAACGAGAAGATGAAAGTGGCAAAGTTGATCTCAGGAAGCTGAGATGTGGATTCCGCCTCTTCCGGCGGCGGTTCTTCATGCGTTACCTCTTCTTTGATCTCCTCTGCTGCTGTTTCTTTTTTATTTTTCTCTTTTTTAACATCCTGGGCATCTTCACTAAACATCCGTCGGTCTTTTATGATAAAACCTTTTTCTTCTTCTGACATGACCCATCTCCTATCATGTGTTTTCTTTTAGTTGGCTATTTTTTCCTCTATCCGCTATTTTCAATAGATTAATATAGTCTAATTTTCTCATAAATTTTTCTAAATTTCAAGCGGGATTATGGTATTTACCGACGGAAGGGATCGCAGTTCGTCGAGAATCTTTTCAGGTATAGGCGAATCCGTTCGCAAATAAATGATACTGCTTTCCCCATTATCATTCTGGCCCACCTGCATCTGTTCGATAGCGATATCATGCATGCCAAGGGTGACGCCGATACGACCGATCGCTTCCGGTCTGTTTGTTTTGTAAATGAGGGCCAAATGGCCGTCCGGTATCATCTCAAGTCGAAAATTATTTATTTTTACAATCCGAGGCTCACTCTTTCCAAAAATGGTTCCGGAAACTGCAAATGCGGTTTCTGCGGCGATCACCTTGACTGTAATCAGATTGATATAATCCTCTGCCTCAAGGCGGGTTGTTTCAGTAACCTTAATCCCCCTTTCCTTTGCAAGAATAGGGGCGTTGACAGAGTTCACATCATCCTTCACTATAGGTGCAAGAAGTCCCCTTAACACAGCGGTTGCAGCAGATGACATGTCAAGACCAAAAAAATCCCCGTTACACTCAATCGTAACTTCTTTGATCGCACCGCAAAAAAGTTGGGATTGAAGTGAACCGATTCGATATGCAAGCGACAGATACGGTCCCAATCGCTGAAGAAGCTCACCTGCTATCGATGGCACATTGACAGCATTAATAATAGTGCCATTTTTCAGATATTTAATGATCTGATCCGCCACTTCCATGGAAACATTTGTCTGTGCTTCAAAGGTGGAAGCGCCAAGGTGGGGCGTGCAAATCACGTTGTCCAACTCGAAAAGAGGCGATCTCCCCGGAGGTTCGGTTTCAAAGACGTCCAATGCAGCGCCGGCTACCTTTTCTGAAACAATGGCATCATATAGATCACTCTCATCGACAATTCCCCCGCGGGCACAGTTTATGACCATAACGCCATCTTTCATTTTTTCAAATGCTTTTTTATTAAGAAGACCAACGGTACTCTTAAGTTTGGGGACATGTACTGTTATATAATCGGATCTTCGGTACAACTCGTCGCATGTGGTAACTTCAAACCCGGCTTTTTCTATCTGTTCGGCGGTGATATACGGGTCGTAGATGATAACATTCATTTTCAGCCCGCGGGCAAGGTCGGCAACGATAGAACCGATTTTCCCATAACCGATAATGCCGAGGGTCTTATGGAATATCTCCCTCCCTTGAAGGTTCTTCTTATCCCATCGGTTTGCCTTTAATGAAATGGTTCCCTGGGGGATGTTACGTGTCAAAGCCATCATCATAGCAATGGTGTGCTCAGCTGTTGTGACAATATTACCCCCTGGCGTATTCATTACAACCATACCCCGCTTCGTTGCGGCCTGAATATCCACGTTGTCAAGACCAATCCCGGCCCTACCGATCACTTTCAATCGCTTTGCCTGCTGCAGAATCTCGTCGGTTACCTTTGTCGCACTCCTTATAATCAGCGCATCATAATTTCCAATGATCTGTTTGAGACCCTCCGGGGGCAAGCCGGTATTCACATCAACTTCAATCCCTTCTTCTTCCTCGACCATTCTGATTCCAGTCTTATCGAGGTTATCAGCGACCAGCACTTTCATCATCTTCTCCTTTAAGATTTTGCAGGATTGCTCCATCGATCCATGACACTATTAAAAAATAATACTTCAATATTCAACAAAAATTTGACCGCGATAACGCTTTACAGGATATTTCCGATAGCGGACTCCCTTGTCGGCGTCAATACCGGGATATCAAACCGACCGGTCCAAAAATCAATCCTAAAAGAATGGATGGAAGAGCTCAGTAAAAATTGTTTTGTGGAAATAAGATCTAATGCTGAGACAGGCGATAAGAAACAGTGTAGAAATTATGGCCTATGATGTATCGATTGAGTTCAAAACGATCAACTTGAACTGAAAAATACCTTTAATAATCAAAGGATTTCAGCTAATTTTTTATAGCTCCCCTCAACCCTGTCTTAATGGACAGGGCTGATGGGGAGCAGGTCGGTCAAGCTTGTTTTCCGTCTAAGCAGCATCTAATTTCTGGCGGTCAGCCATGTCCATCAGAACCCGATCTTGAGCCCTATCAATACCAAGCGCCCTTCGTTTCTTGTCGATGTGGGCGATCATCAATTGTGCCATTTCGTACGGATCCCGTGTAAACCCCCACTTGCCGAAACCGAGTTCTTCAAGTTCTTCAAAAAGATGTTTGTGGAACTTCGTCCCCTCAACGATCGGAAAGGTCACTCCAAAGACCGTGAACACACCGGAAGCTACAAAATACTGACCGATGGCGATAGCCTTTTCACTCATATATTCCGGCGCTGCACCGGCCACCGGCAGATCTGCTATGCTGTCGCCCAGCCCACCGGTTCGCACCATCTCGGCGCAGGCGATTAAAATTCGACTGTTGTCGACACATGCACCCACCCCGAGAACCGGTGGCATGCCGACAGTTTCACACACCTCTCTCAATCCGGGCCCGGCAAAATGCGCTGCATCCGGCGTTGTCATCCCCGCCTTTGCCAGCGCAATCTGGGAACATCCACTCTGAACCACCAGGACATCATTCTTGATCAACTCCTTGACCAGCTCAACATGAACCCAGTCTTGCTTCACCCTAGGATTGGTGCAACCGACCACACCGGCAACCCCACGGATCCTTCCGTTAATAATATTATCGTTCAAGGGGGTATAAGACCCTCGAAAACTCCCGCCGAGCATATAGTTGATGTATTCATGGGAGAAACCCTGCACACCCTGGTTGATTTTCTGTGGAATTTCGATCGGGATTTTGCGGTTTTTAAATCGGGATATGGCTTTGATAACGATTTCATCGGTGCAGGCCTTGGGATCCCGTTCATGAAATTCGATATGGGTGGCTCCCTCGATATGACACCTCGAATTGGTGGTAAAAAGAGGGGTGCCGTAACATTCTGCCACCCTCACCAGACCCTGCTGAATACATTGAATATCTACTGCCATCGCGTCAACCGCACCTGTTACAAGAACCGGCTCGGTTGAAGAAAAATTGCCGGCATGGGGGATGCCGTGGCGGGACATCATTTCCAGGCCGGAGCAACACATCCCCACCAGGTTAAGCCCCTTCGCCCCTGCGTCTCTTGCTGCCTGGATAAGCGAAGGTTCATTTACCGAGGCGATCATCGATTCGAAAAGGTTAGGCTCATGTCCGTGGATGATAATGTTGACCTGATTTTCCTTGAGCACCCCCATATTGACCTCAATCGCAACCGGTGAAGGAGTGCCAAACAGGATATCGCCGATTTCCGTGGCAACCATGGAGCCTCCCCATCCATCGACCAGCGCTGTCCGGCTGCATTGCTTTGTGATATTCTGATAGTCCTGATCGACCCCCATATGCGTGCGGTTCATCAGCTCCATAATTTCACGCATGGCTCCCCGGGGGACAATCCCGTGCTTGCGCCATGTCTCCAATGTTTTTTCCGGAACCCTTTTGGCAAACGGAATTTCGCCCTCCACCTGCGTGTAAGTTTTTTCCAGCTCATGGTAAAGATCTATGGCTATGTCATGGATCGAACGTCCTTCAGTTTTGATACCGACCGATTCAGCAACATCTTCAAGTTTACCTGTATCCTGAATGCTGTAATCTGAAATTTCACCGTTGACCACATCGCGAAAAACCTCCAGCATCGCCATGCCGTGATCATTATGACACGCAGTGCCGGCTGCGACCATGCGGGCAAAATTCCGCGACATAATTGTATCGATCGTCGCACCGCAGACGCCTACTTTGCCGTACGGATCCTTCGAGTTCAGCCTGCAAGGACCCATGGCGCAATGTTTACAACAGGCGGAATCTGCGCCGATCGGACAGGCTTTCATATTCGCCGCGCGGTCAAACTGGGTTTCCACACCATCTTTTTTGGCCTTTTGCAGCATCTGTAAGGTCGCTTCGCAGGATGTGAGATCTTTTAAATCGATTTCTTTTTCTTTTCTTGCCACTATCTTTTTTTCTTCCATACGTCCTCCATTAATAAAGTATTTGAACAGATAACTGCCGGGGGATGAAATAATCAGGAATGATTCCTATTTACAATAATTAAAAAAATAGTTAATGTCAAGAGATGAGAACAAAGTTTTTGCCTAAAGTTCCAAATCGCCTGATCCGGAAGAAGTAACCCAAAATAGTCATTTAGAGAACAATATGGTCTTTTTACGAGTTCATCAAACTTTTATATGAAATATAATCCCTCTGAAACAGAAAAGAAGATATCAGGTTCCCGGCGTTGTTGCTCCCTTGTTTTCGTAAGAGCCCCGGAGAAAGGAAAGGTTAAGACCCGGCTCTCAAAGATAATAGGAAACGAAATCGCTCTCAACGTTTATAAACGATTTATGGTTGATATAACTGCAACGCTTCAAAACATCGAATGCAACATCACGATCTGCTACCATCCATCCCATGCACAATTTCGTATTACCCACTGGCTCGGCGACAGTTATGCATATTCGGCTCAAAAAGGAAACAATATTGGGGAAAGGATGGCCAATGCTTTTATCCGGTCATTTTCAAAAGGTTTCCAGCACGTAATTCTTGTGGGCGCTGACATTCCGGATCTGACCGAAAAGATCATCGATGAGGCATTCAGCAGTTTGCAAAAATATCCCGCGGTACTCGGTCCGGCTCTCGATGGCGGTTATTATCTCATCGGATTTAATGCAAACTCATTCATCCCCGAGATTTTTAAAAATATTACCTGGGGGACCGGGCATGTCTGTGAACAGACATTAACCGTTTTTGATAAAAAGAAACTTCAGGTACATATGCTGCCGATATGGCGGGATATTGATACCTATGAAGATCTTGCTCATTTTTATAAAATCCACAAGAAAAATAGATCCGCTGCTCAAAATACGATTTCATATCTCGAACATATCGATTTCGGCCAATTTAAGAATTCAATAACTTCAAAGGAGACTTAAAATGGAAAACTATTATCATTTAGCAGATCTGTCAAAATTTAAAGAAATCGGGAAAGATGCCCCGGAACTTGCAAAAAAATTTTTTGAATATTATGATGCCGTATTTTCAACCGGAGAGCTCACCGAAAGGGAAAAAGCATTGATTGCCCTATCCGTCGCGCATGCAGTGCAGTGCCCGTACTGTATCGATGCATATACTCAAACCTGCCTTGAAAAAGGTTCGAACCTGGCCGAAATGACGGAAGCCGTTCATGTGGCGACAGCCATAAGAGGCGGGGCATCTCTCATTCATGGCATCCAAATGCGGAACATTGCAAACAAAGTTTCCATGTGATCGATCAAAAGGGAAGATCTAACGATGTTGTCTGAGCAGAAAAAAAACGATCTATCCGGC
>CAZSON010000025.1:0-16723 GCA_964608375.1 uncultured Desulfobacter sp.
ATCTTTGAAGGTTCCAAGGATATGATATTTATCACCGCTAAGAACGGCAGGATCAAGGAGGTGAATCAGGCCTGTGTAGAGCTTCTCGGATTTGATAGCAAACAAGAGGTTTTATCCTTGAACTCCGTTGAGAAAATATACGCAAATCCGATGCACTGGCAGGTATTTCAAAAGCAGATCGACCGGCATGGATATGTAAAGGATTTTGAGGCGGGGTTTAAGAAAAAGGATGAAACCCGCCTCCACTGTTTGCTCAGCGGAAACGCTGTTAGAGGGGAAGATGATCGGATAATCGGGTATGAGGGTATCGCCAAAGATATTACCGCCCGCATGGATGCCATTCGAAATTTTCGGCAGCGGCATCGCGAGCTTTGGGTTTTAAATTCGGTGGCGTTCGCCATGAACAAAACCCAGAATCTCAATGACGTTCTCATGACCGCTTTAAAAAAGGTTCTTGAAGTGTTGGAACTCACCTCCGGAGGCATCTTTTTGATCGATCATCAACGAGCGGGCTTTTCACTGCACGCTCAGCAGGGTCTTCCGGAAAACACTATATCTAATAAAATCAGCGGGATACATCTTCATGACGAAGCCCTTTCGAACTCGCTGCTCAAAAACAATCTTTCCCTTACGCCCGAGCCGATTTTCCCTCCCTTCAGGGCCACCTTGAAAAGCCTAAACAATGCAAAAACCGTTGAACTTACCTGTTTTTTAATTACCGCCAAAGAAAAGGCATCCGGTTTTCTTGCATTTGAGGTCCCCTCCGAAATCGACCTGACCACCGGTCAGGATTTTCACCTTCTTGGCTCGCTTGGAAATTTCCTGGGCGGCGCCATTGAAAATGCCCGCCTCAACAAAACCCTGCACCGGCATCGGGAAGAACTCAAAGGTTTAACCGCCCGACTGTTTCACTCACAGGAATCCGAGCGCAAGCGAATTGCCCGGGAACTGCACGATGAGGCGGGGCAGGCGCTTACGGGAATAAATTTTACCCTGGAGACCATTGAGAAGGGGGTTTGGCCGGAATCGCATGTCCTCAGAGAGTATATTTCGGAAATCAAGAAACAGATTAATCGAACCTATGAGGAGATGCGTCGCATATCTTACAGACTCCATCCCGCGCTACTGAGTGACCTTGGGCTGGAACCTGCCCTTGATGCATATCTAAAAAATATTTTGAAGCATAGTGAACTAAGGGTAGATTTTAAAATGGTGGGGTTTGAAGAACGGATTGATCCGGAAATCGAGTCTGTTTTGTATCGCCTCTCCCAGGAAGTTCTTACCAATACATTAAAGCATGCGAATGCAGAACAGTTTAGACTTTCCATCATTAAGAGTTATCCGGATATTATTTTTCTAGCCGAAGATGACGGTGTGGGATTTGATTCCGGTAAGTTCGAAGAGAATAAACAGGCGATGGGTCTATTGTCTATGAGAGAGCGAGCGGCAATGTTGGGTGGAAATTTCAATATTCGCACTTCTTGTGGCAAAGGCACCCGAATACGAATAGAGATTCCGATTCGAAAAGCCCCATATGACGGATAAAACCATCACCATTTTCTTGGCGGATGATCATACTATCGTTCGCCAGGGTCTGGCCAAACTGCTGGAAGGAGAACCGAACTTTCGGGTTGTAGGCGAGGCTGAAAACGGCCGTGAAGCGGTAAAAAGAGTGACGAAGTTGGTCCCAGATGTTGTAATCATGGACATCGCGATGCCCCTTCTAAATGGAATTGAAGCAACCCGACAGATCAAAAAGGTCTGTCCCAAAACAAGAATCATCATCCTTTCAATGCACTCCCACGATATCTATATCAGTGAACTTTTCAGCCTTGGCGCCTCGGGTTATCTATTAAAAAATTCTACAGGCACAGATATTATCAAAGCTGTCCATGCGGCCATCGGCGGGAACACTTACCTGAGCCCTACGATATCACGACGGGTTATAGAGGATTATGTTTCTTTAAAGAAAAAGTCACCCCAGGAATTGCTTTACAGTAAACTTTCCAACCGGGAGCGCGAAGTGTTTCAGATGATCGCTGAAGGGAAATCCTCAAAGGAAATTTCTGAAATCCTTTTCGTCAGCATAAGCACGGTTAAAACCCATCGTTCCAATATTATGAAAAAATTGAAGATGAAGAATATCTCACAGCTAGTCCAGTTCGCCATTTACCTTGGACTCGTGGAAATTCAGTCATAAGCGTTTCACCCAGATTGAACCTAAAATGGTCCTTTGTACCGATCAAAATCATCCTTTGGACGATAGCCATCAGGGTTTTATTTTTGTATAAAGAATGATAAACTTGTAAAAAGACCAATTTTGTTCGCTTTGCGACCATTTTCCGATCTTCATGAAATACCCAGATGTCGCTCGCAAATGCTTTTTACGAGTCTGCCAAAGCATAGCATGCTGATCAACTTAACCTAACTTAATAACGGAGGGCGCCCCTTATGATTTTAATCGGTGAAGACTTAAACGTGATGTCAAAGCAGATCTCTCAGGCCATAAAGGAACGGAATAATCAACCGATCCAGACCCTTGCAAAGGAACAGACACAAAATAAAATGGACTATTTAGATCTAAATGTAGGTCCGGTAAGAAAGGACCCGGAGGGGACCATGGATTGGCTCATTAACACGGTACAAGCCTGTACGGAACTCCCTTTATGTCTGGATACGACAAACCCTGTGGCCATGGAGGCAGGCCTTAAGATCTGCGCAAAAAAGGCGCTAATCAATTCCGCATCCGGTACGACCGAAAGCAAGGCAACCATGTTGCCTTTAGCATCCAAATACTCGGCTGACGTGGTTCTTTCGGTCATGAATGATGCCGGTCTGCCGTCTGATGCGGATGAAAGAGCGGCAAGTATTATGGAATCGATTGATGCGGCAAACGAACTGGGAATTCCCAATGAGAATATCTGGGTCGATCCGGTTCTTCTGCCGATCGGGGTCGATCAACGCCAGATAACGGCATTTTTAGAATTCCTCCAGATGTTGCAGGATTTGGGGCCAGGGGTCAAATCAACCTGCGGGTTATCCAACCTGTCCTATGGCGCACCTAAGGCCCTCAAAAGCCTGCTCAACCGCACTTTTTTAGTGGTAGTGGGCAGATACGGAATGCATTCGGCCATCGTAAGCGGTTTTGATCAGGAACTCATTCGTCTTGTGAAGGGCGACATGCCGGAGACAGTCGAGCTTATTTACCGCGCCATGGATGAAGATGATATAGATCTTTCCACTCTGACGCAGTCAGAACAGGATTATGTTAAAACGACCCAGGTCCTCATGGGCAAGAGCCTCTATTCCCATTCCTGGCTGGAAGTATAGATAAAAAAGGAGACCTACCCAATGACATTTGAATTACCGTTGGAAAAATATTCGGTGAACATCAGGGAAACTGCGCTGGGACAAGGAAAAAGTGCTAAAACGATAGGTGGTGAAAACACACTCCCCTTTCATTCTTTTGAAGGATTGCTTCCCAATTCACCGGGTCTTGCCCTGGAAATACTGGACATGGAACCTGAAAATTGGGCGCCGGCAATTCTCGAGCCTTTTTCAGACGTTATTTCCGACCCGGCCGATTGGGCCAAAAAATGTGTGGAGGTCTATGGCGCTGAGATTCTTTTTCTTCGTCTTTTAAGCACTGATCCATTGGGGCATGACACCTCACCCCAACATGCAGTCGAGACTGTAACACGGGTGAACGGCGCCGTTGATGTTCCCCTTATTGTGTGGGGAACAGGGGCCGAAGAAAAGGACATAGAGGTCCTAAGAGCTGTGGCACAGGCATCTACGGGGAATAATCTTCTGCTGGGTCCGGTGTTGAAAGGCAATTTCGAAGAAATTGCCAAGGCAGCGCTGGAACATGGCCACGGTATTGTTGCGCAGGCTTCCATGGATGCAAACCTGACGAAAGAGCTGAACATTGCCCTTTGTAAATTTTTTCCCGCGGAAAAAATTGTCATCGATCCGACATCATCTGCCTTGGGATACGGAATGGAATATACCTTTTCCATCATAGAAGAAATTAAGCAGTTCGGCCTCAAGGATCGGGATAAAATGATGCTGATGCCGATTTTTTCGGATGTTGGAATGGACAGTTGGCGGACGAAAGAGGCAAAACAGAGTCAAACCATGGGAATCCTCTGGGAGGCCATCACCGCAATGACCTTTCTTTTAGGAGGGGCTAACCTCATTGCATTGAGGCACCCGGATGCACTTAAATTGATAACGGAGATGATATCTGAATAATTTACCGTTCTATTTTTTTTATCTGAAATCAGGAGGTACGTCATGGCTCTAAAGGGCGCCGACATAATGAAAAAATTACCCAGAACCAACTGCAAAGACTGCGGGCTTGCCACCTGCTTTGCATTTGCGATGAAACTGGCCACCGGCGGAATTAAAATTGAAGACTGTCCCCATCTCTCACCGGAAGTCAGAGACGAATTGGAAGCATCCCTGGCGCCCCCCATCAAACGGGTGACGATCGGGACCGGCCAAAAGGCACTGGATATAGGTGAAGAGGAGGTCATGTTCCGCCATGAAAAGACTTTTTTTCATCAGACCGGCCTTGCCATTTTAATTTCCGACAAGGAGAATGAATCCGAAATTGAAACCAGACTAAACACTATCAAATCGTTTCGATTTGAGCGGATCGGGCAGCAACTTGAGATAAATCTTTTGGCCCTTTCCTTTGAATCCGGGAACCGTGACACGTTCGAGGCTCTGGTTAAAAGAGTTTACGAAACAACCGATTTTGCGTTGATTTTAATCGCAGACGATACCGATGTGCTGCTGTCGGCAGCCACGCTCTGTGCCGACCGCAAGCCGGTCGCCTACCCTATCACAAAGGAGAATGTGGGCGCTTTGATTCCAAAACTCAAGGAACTGGGCGTTGTTGCAGGGGTAAAAGGTCAATCGCTCGATGAGATTGCCGGAATCACTACTGATCTGAAGGCGGCCGGTATTGAAGAATGCCTTCTCGATCCTTGTTCCAATAACATGTTGCAGGCAATCGGTGACCAGACCCTTATCAGACGCGCGGCTCTCAAGAAGGGGTTTCGACCCTTGGGGTACCCGACCATAACTTTTCCCTGCAAGATGTACCCGAACCCGCTTAAAGAATCCCTGGCTGCGGCTGTGCTCATGACTAAATATGCCGGCATCGTCGTGGTGTCGCAGGTGGATGCGAACTTTCTGCTGCCTCTTTTGGTTCAGCGGTTCAATATTTACAGTGATCCCCGCAGACCGATGACCGTCGAAGAGAAAATTTACGATATAGGCAACCCCGGTGAGGATGCACCTCTTCTTATTTCCACCAACTATGCCCTGGACTTTTTTATTGTGTCTGCGGCTATAGAAGAGACCGGGATACCGGCCTATCTATGCATAAAGGA
This sequence comes from uncultured Desulfobacter sp., assembly GCA_964608375.1. GTDB lineage: Bacteria > Desulfobacterota > Desulfobacteria > Desulfobacterales > UBA2156 > UBA2156. The sequence continues at coordinate 5,403 of CAZSON010000025.1, forward strand.
TACAGAGGGCCTGGGCGTCATGGCGGCATGGACATCAGGTAAATTTAATGGAGAAGCGATTGCCGATTTTCTCAACACACACAAAATCCAGGATAGGGTGAAACATCGCAAACTTATCATCCCGGGCGTTGCCAAAAAGCTAAAAGACGAGTTGGAAGAAGAGCTTCCCGGGTGGGAGATCGTTTTTGGGCCAATGGAAGGCAGTGATATTCCAAAGTTCTTGTCAGAGGAGTGGAAGGCATCATGACAGACCAGACAAATGCGGAATCCGATCAAATAGATGCAAAACTTTCCGAGATCGTTGTCCTATACGAGAAGGATAGAAGTCAATTAATACCCATTTTGCAAAAGGTTCAGGAAACATTTGGCTATCTTCCCAAACAGGCGATACTCGCCGTCGGCTTCTACCTGGAAATGACAGATGCGCAGATTTATGGGGTGGCCTCGTTTTATAATCATTTCCGGTTCACCCCGCTTGGGAAAAACCCGATCCAGATGTGTATGGGGACTGCCTGCCATATGGTGGGCGGTGGTCTGGTCCTGCAGAGTTTGGAAAGGGCTCTGGACATTGAGGTGGGTGGGATTACGGAGGATAAAGAGTTCAGTCTCGACCGGGTCGCCTGCGTCGGATGTTGCGGTCTGGCGCCTGTGATGGTGATCGGCGAAAAAATCTATCCGAAAATGACTTCCACTAAAGTGGATGAAGCCCTGGTGAATCTGAAAATGGAGATTGCAGAAAAAACCGAATTAGAGCACGGGGAGCAGGTAGCCAAAAAAGGATAAGGGCATTTTTTAGTAAGAGGCCAAAATGGATTTTGAGGAAATAAAACAGAGCGCAATAAAAGAATGGGAATCTTTAGAACAAAGCGAGATTACACTTATCCGGATCGGTGCTGCAACAAGCGATCGGGCGGCCGGGGCACTGGAGGTTATCGAAACCTTTAAAGAGGAGCTTGCCAGATTAAATGTAAAAGCCAGGATTCTTTTGACCGGTTCGGTCGGCTTTGGCAATTATGAACCTTTGGTGATCATCAGTAAACCTGACTATCCTCGGATCTGTTACAATAATGTAACTTCAGACATGGTTCCCCGTCTGGTTGAAGGGTTTCTGCTTGAAGATGACCCCTGTATGGAATTTGCCCTGGGCACCCTGGAGGGTGACATCGATACACCGCCTCACATTCCTGAGTTGCCCCGATCGGAGCATGAATTAAGATTGCTTCTGAGAAACTGCGGTTTTATTGATCCGGAAAACATAAATCATTATATCGCATTGGGAGGCTATGGCGCTCTGAACAAGACCTTCGAGATGAACCCTCTAGAAATTGTCGAGGAGATAAAGCGATCCGGTCTCAGGGGCCGGGGCGGAGCCGGATTTCCGACGGGAAAAAAGCTGGAAGCATGTTATCTATCTTCCAAAACACCGAAATATGTAATTTGTAATGCAGATGAAGGGGACCCGGGCGCTTTTATGGACCGGATTGTGCTGGAGAGTGATCCCCATGCGGTTTTGGAGGGAATGATTATCTGTGGCTACGTATTGAATTCTTCTAAGGGGTATATTTACACCCGGATGGAGTACCCTTTGGCCGTCGAACGTCTAAAAACAGCCATCGAGCAGGCCAAATCCCTTGGATTTTTGGGAAAAAATATCCTGGGGTCGGATTTTTGCTTTGATATCGAAGTGTTTCAAGGTGCAGGCGCTTTCATCTGTGGAGAATCGAGCGCCCTGATGTACTCAATTGAAGGGAAAAGAGGTTTTCCCCGGGTAAGGCCACCCCAATCGATCGAGTCCGGTTTCCGTCAAAAACCGACTCAGCTCAATAACGTAAAGACCTTTGCTTTTATCCCGATTATCCTTGCCCGTGGGAGTGAATATTTTTCGAAAATAGGCAGTGACCAAAGCAAAGGAACGGCTGTTTTTGCTCTGGCCGGAAAAGTGGAAAACGTCGGCTTGGTAGAGGTGCCGATGGGGACCACTCTTGAAAAAGTCGTCTATGATATCGGAGGCGGTGTAAAAGACGGCAAAAAATTTAAGGGGGTTCAGATCGGGGGACCTTCTGGAGGATGTTTGTCTGAAACATTCCTAAATACCCCGATTGATTTTGATTCTCTCACCGAAGCCGGTGCCATGATGGGATCCGGAGGAATGATCATCATGGATGAGGATAACTGTATGGTGGATGCGGCTCGCTTTTTCCTCGACTTCACGGTGGAGGAATCATGCGGAAAATGTGTGATGTGCCGTTTGGGTACCAAGCAGATGCAGGGAATCCTGGAGGATATCGTCGGTGGTGATGGCACGCCCGAAGATTTGGATCAACTGGTTCATTTGGGTGAAGATACCAAAGCAGGTTCCCTTTGTGGTCTAGGAAAGTCAGCCCCTAATCCGGTGCTGACGACCATCAGGTATTTCAAGGATGAATATGAAGCGCATATCAAAGAAAAACGTTGTCCGGCACTGATCTGTCGGAACCTTATCGCCTACTACATCATTCCCAAAAAATGCTATCGCGGTTGCGAACACTGTGTCATCATCTGCCCCACCGAGGCCATCATCGAGCACCCCAAGCGCTATAAAGTCGTTGATCAGGAAAAATGCGTGAAATGTGGTAACTGTCTGGAAGTATGTCCTGCCGAGTATGACGCGGTAATCAAAATCTCACCGGTAAGTGAACTTCCTGAAAGTGAATTACCGACTAAGGATACTGAATAATGGACTCAGTTGAGATAATAATTGACGGCAAACCGGTTAATGCCAAAGAGGGAACCAAAATTTTACAGGCGGCCTTAGATGCCGATATCTATATCCCCAATCTTTGCTATATTCAAGACGCTGAACTTCCTTTTGGGGGGTGCCGCCTCTGTTATGTTGAAATTGAAGGACGGGGGCCGGTAACCTCATGCACGCAACCTGTGGCCGCCGGAATGGTTGTAATGACACAAACACCGGCTGTTAAGCGGCTCCGGCAAACCGCCTATAAGCTGCTTATCGCATACCATGATCTGGATTGCCCTTCCTGCTGGAAACGCAAAAAATGTGAGCTTTTAAGGCTTTCGGCCAAAGTTAAGGTCAAGGCCAAAACACCCGAGGACTTTCGGAGACTCCCGACTGAGTTTTTACCGCCGGACGAAACAAACCCTTTTATAGTTTATGATCCGAATCGATGCATTCTTTGCGGAAAGTGTGTCTGGGTCTGCACCAAAAGAAACGGGGAGACCTTTATCGATTTTGCATATCGGGGGAGCAATACCAGACTTACCATCTCTTCTAACATTTCCCTTATGGAGGAGAAATGTGAAGATTGTGGGGAGTGTGTGGCCATCTGCCCTACGGCCGCATTGGGTATGAAAGCTGAGTTGGCGGCTGTAGAAAATCTGTCTGAATAATTTGAAATAAAAAAAGAAAGGAAAAAACCATGACTGAAATGACACCGAAAGAAAGAATTACAAAGCTTTTTAAAAAGGAGCCGATTGATACCATGCCTGTTTTCAGCGGTCAGGGCATGGTTACCATCCAGGCGATTGAAAAAATGGGGATTCGTTTTGCCCAGGTTCATACCTCCGCTGAATATCTGGCCCAGTCCGCCATGGTTACGGCAGAGATGAATGATTTTGATGCGGTAATCATCCCCTATGATCTTTGCAGTATCCCGGAAGCCCTGGGGCGAGGCGTTAGCCTGTATGATGAAGCGGAAGGGATTCTCTATCCCACGGTACCCCATAAGTGGGATAAAATAGAGGATGTACAGATTCCCGAAGACTTTTTATCCAAGGGCCGTTTGCCGATAATCGATGAAGCGTTTCGCAAGCTGAAGGTAGAATCAGAGAATGGAAAATTTGCTGTGGGTGCGTATGTGCTTGGGCCTTTCACCATGGCCGGACAGGTATATGAACTGGACCTCCTGCTGAAAGGGCTCAAAAAGGACAGGGAAAGGGTCCTCGCGTTTCTTGGACAGATGACCGATTTGGTCATAAAGGCGGCCAAACATTATGAAGCCCTGGGGGCGGATTACATCAACATCAGGGAGATGGGATCAGGGTCCGACCTGCTTTCGCCACGCATGTGGAAAGATATGATTAAGCCCAACCTCGCTCGCATTTTCGATGCTTTGAGCTGCCCTACCGTAAATCATATCTGTGGATCAACAGACCTGATCATTGAGATGATGAACGAATGCGGGGCTGATGCCATCAGCGTGGACCATAAAAATACAACTGCTGAATCCAGAAAGAAACTGGGCAATGATGTGCTCTTGTTTGGAGATTTTAATCCCTATAGTCTCCTGGTGCAAGGAGATGTATCAAATGTTGAGCCGGTGATAAAAAAATGTATTGACGACGGTGTGGATGCTGTTTGGCCTGGTTGTGACATTTGGCCGGATGTGAAAAAAGAGAATGTAAAGGCCTATGTGCAAACCATACGCACTTATGGAAAACAGGCTTCACCCGTAGTGGGAAGAATATAATAACTGACAAATTTTAACTCATTTATTGGAGGAAAAAACATGGCAACGGAAGAAGTTAGACAGGAAATTCTTAAAGCTCTCGATGAAGGAGTTGTCGAATATGAAGAAGATCAGGTAAAGGAAGCAGCTCATAGGGCGCTGGATGAGGGAGTAAACGCATACGATGCAGTTATGAACGGTTTGGCCGCCGGCATGGAGAAAGTCGGCAAACTTTATGACCAGCAGGAATACTTCGTCCCCGAACTGCTCATGTGCGCAGATGCGCTTTATATCGGTCTGGATATTCTAAAGCCCCATATTAGTCTCGAAGATCTGGGTGACAAACCCAAAGGTCAGGTCGTTATCGGTACGGTCCAGGGTGATGTCCACGATATCGGGAAAAACATCATTAAACTGATGTTCGAAGTCGCCGGGTTCACGGTCCATGACCTCGGAAGGGATGTGCCGTTGGAGAAATTTGTGGAAGAGCAATTGCGAACCGATTCCGAGATTGTGGCGTTATCCGCCATGATGACCACCACAATGATGGGGATGAAAAAGGTTATCGAAATGATCAAAGAAAGGAATCCCAATGTGGCCATTATGCTGGGAGGGGCGCCTGTTACAAAGGACACGGCAGATCTGTTTGGGGCAGATGGCTACGCGGAAACCGCCGGGAATGCTGTTCAGGAGGCCATCAAAATGATCAGCCAGTTGAGGCAAATGCAGGGGTGATTTTGAATTCGTCAACCCAAAAAGTGTTGAGACAATCATGTTGAATTGAGAAGGAGTGCGTCTAATGGGCGAACAGGGAAAGATAAAAGTGATCTTTCAGCCCTCCGGAAGTCGAGGAGAGGTGGATAAGGGATTGAGCATCATTGAGGCTTCCCGGCAGCTTGGTGTGGATATTGAAACGCTATGCGGTGAGAAAAAAGTATGCGGCAAATGTAAGGTGCGGATCGAAGAAGGGGCCTTTGAAAAATTTGGAATTACCTCCAGAAGGGAGAATGCCGGTAAATGGCAGCCAGAGGAGGAAAAGTTCATTAATGCTGCCCAAAGAGATCAGGGATACCGGTTGGGCTGTGTTGCTAAGGTGGAAGGGGATATGCTGGTTTTTGTCCCCGAGGAATCCCGCGCCGGAAAACAGGTGGTGAGCAAAGCTGCACGTGATATCCACATCGATCACAATCCGGCTGTCAAGCTTTGTTATGTGGAGGTGGAAAAACCGACCTTTGATGAACCGACCGGCGATTTTGAGCGAATATGCAGGGAGGTCGAAGGACAGTACGGTCTTAAGGATTTAAAAATTGACCTGTTCGCACTGCGGCAGCTTCCTGCAGCGCTGCGCAAAGGTGATTGGAAGGTAACCGTCAGTGTCTGGATGGATCAGGAGATTGTCAGGGTGCGACCGGGTAAATGCGAAAACAGCTATGGGCTTGCCATCGATGTCGGCACCACAACCGTGGCCGGCTACTTTTGCAATCTCAATACCATGGAAGTGCTTGATACGGTTTCTCTCATGAATCCCCAATGCAAATACGGTGAGGATGTGATGAGTCGTATTACCTACCATATGATGAACCCGGACGGACTTGAAAGGATGCACAGCGACATTATCGAGGGGCTTAACTGGCTGATCGATAAGGCCATTGAAGGGACGCATCCGCCAAAGAAAAAGAAAAAAAAGAAAAAAGGAGAAGAGGGGCCTGCGCAGTGGGTGGAGGCGCCCGAGGAGGGTAAAACATATCTTCGGCTAACCAGGGAGGATATTGAGGATATCACTCTTGGCGGCAACACGGCCATGCATCACATTCTTCTCAATCTCGATCCAGAGCATATGGGCCTTGCCCCTTTTCCTCCGGTGATACACCACAGCCTGAACATCAAAGCCCGGGATCTGGGTTTCAAGATCAACCCTTCGGCCTATATATTTGTGCTTCCCAACGAAGCGGGGTTTGTTGGAGCTGATAATGTGGGCGTACTCATATCAGAGGAACCTTACAAGAAAGAGGAGATGCAGCTGATTATCGATATAGGAACCAATGGTGAACTGGTGCTGGGAAACAGGGACAAGTTGATATCCTCTTCCTGTGCTACAGGACCGGCTTTGGAGGGGGCGCAACTCCAGTTTGGTATGCGTGCGGCTCCAGGGGCCATCGAGCGGATCGAAATCGACGCGGAAACGCATGAGGTGAATTACAAGGTCATTGGCCGGGATGCATGGCGGAAGTATTCTGAGCCCAAAGAGATGCAGGCCAAGGGAATTTGCGGATCTGGAATTCTGGATGTGCTGGCCGAGCTTTACCGGGCCGGTGTAGTTGAAAAAAGCGGCAGATTCAACAGGAAAGGGCAAAAGTCAGACCGTTTTCGTAAAAACCCCGATACCAAACAACCGGAATTTGTGTTGGCCTGGGCCGAAGAGTCGAGCATCGGTAAAGACATTGTGATCACCCAGAAAGATGTTCGCCAAATCCAACTGGCCAAGGGTGCGCTGTATGCAGGCTGCAAACTCATGATGCGGCGTATGGGGCTGGAAAAGGTCGATAAAGTGAAAATTGCCGGGGCGTTCGGCACACATGTCGATCGGGTGAAAGCCCTGGTTATGGGTCTGTTTCCAGACTGTGAAATCGAAAAGATTTCGTCGGTGGGCAATGCGGCAGGGGATGGATGCCGGTCAGCACTCCTTAACCGTGAAAAACGGAAAGAGGCGAATTGGGTTTCCCGAAATGTTGAATATATCGAACTTACGGTGGAGAAAGACTTTCAAAATGAATTCATGACAGCTATGTACTTGCCGCATATGACGGATGAATTCAAACATCTGAAAGGGATCGTTCCGGACGAAATTCTCCATCAAAAGTAAAAGGCTGAAAAAGAAAGGAGGTGAAAAATGAATCGAGAAGAATTTATGGGAAAAGCCGCACAGTATATCATAGATGCCGATGAGGAAGGTGTGGTGGATCTGGCTAAAAAGTATTTAGAAAAAGGCTTCGATCCGGCTGATATGATCGAAAACGGACTTTCCGAAGGGATAAAAAAACTGGGCGATCTGTTTGATCGTGGTGAAGTCTTCCTTCCGCACCTGATCATAGCCTCCGAAGCGATGACTGCTGCGGTAAAAGTCCTGGAGCAGGCCATGCCTTCAGACCAGGTGGGTAAAAAACTAGCCAAAGTCGTGCTGGGGACCATCGAAGGTGACGTGCATGACATCGGCAAGGGTATTGTTGCCACTATGTTGAGAGTTTATGGCTTTGAAGTTTTTGATCTTGGGCGTGATGTTCCGATAGATAATTTTGTGCAGAAGGCCAAGGAGGTGAGTGCGGATGTTATCGGCTCATCTGCTTTGATGACAACCACTCAGGTCGGTCAGAAAAAGCTGGAAGCGGCCTTAAAGGCAGAAGGGCTTCGGGACAAGGTTAAAACCATGGTCGGTGGCGCAGCAACAACCGAATACTGGGCTTCCAAAATCGGTGCGGATCTTCACGCTGAGAGCGCCTCGGACACCGTGATGAAACTCAAAGAAATATTTAGCTGAAAGGAGGTGAGATAATGAAGAAATACTTGACTCGTCGGGGTGACGGCGCCTTTATAGAAATGACCGCGGACGAATTGATGCGGGATTTTGAAATCGGTACCGAAGATGCCGCCGATAGGGGGAAGATATCACCTTTGGCGAAAGATGATCTCAACCGTTTGAAGGACATTTTCACCAATCCCAATAAATTTGTAAGTGTGGAACCGGGAAACGAAGTGCCGCTAACCCACGATATAGGCACCTTACGATTAATGGGGGATCAGGGCAACAGCGGTGTAGGAATTCCGATCGGCAGGGTGCAGGGAATTCAGGTCCATGAAAGAGCGCTTTGCGCCGATTCGATGGAACTTGGACATATCGATTACAGCTTTAAACCGATAAAGCCGGTAATTTCGATGGAACAGCAGGAAGCTGAAAATGCCCTGTTGAGTACCATCTTACCGCTATTTTACGGCGCTATGCCGAACCTGGGCCTTTATTACAGCCCGGATGGACCGTTTGGGAACCCTTCAGACCTTTTGCCTATGGGTAAGATCAAAGAGGCTAAAGAAGCCCAGGAAGGGGCCGTGGAACACGCTACCAGAGATATGATTTATATCTCCGAAGCGATGTCTGATATCGGCATTGACGGCATCAACTTTGACACGACCGGGGCCGCGGGTGATACCGATTTCAAAGCGACTATGCATGCGGTAGAGCATCTAAAAAAGACCACCAATTTAAGTGTTCAAATTGGCATGGCCGGGGAATTTGTTCTCGGTATGCATGGCGAACTGGAATACGATGGAGAGCGGCTCGCGGGTTTGTACTGTCATCAACAGGTTAAGGTAGCCGAAAAAGCCGGGGCAGATATTTTCGGTCCGGTTGTCAACACCAAACCGAGCAAATCGATGGCATGGAACCTGGCAAGAGCGGTCACTTTTGTTAAGGCCTGTGTGGAAGCGTCCAACATTCCGATCCATGTCAATATGGGAATGGGTGTGGGCGGATCGCCGATTTTTGAAACCCCCCCGATCGATTCCGTGAGCAGGGCCACGAAAGCGATGGTGGAGATCGCCAATGTGGACGGTTTGTAGGTTGGTGTGGGTGATCCTATGGGGATGTCGATAGCTCATGCAGTAGCAGGCGGAATAGGCGGAATCAGGACTGCCGGAGATCTGGTAGTCCGTATGCAGATGGCCCGCAGGATGCGGATCAAAGATGCCAAAGCCTATGTCGCCGAAAAGCTCAAAGTATCTCCTGCCGACCTGTCGGACGTGCATGTAATGAGGGAGGTCCGCGAGGAGCTGGACCTTGGAATCATTACATCCGTTCCGGGTTGCGCCAAAGGAATTGAAGCCAAAGTGCGCATCGCCGAACTGCTGGGGATTGAAATCAACTGTGTAACTCGGCTAAAAAACAAAATGAAATTTTAAATTCGAGTCCAAAGGGCTCCGGTAACATACCGGAGCCTGCGCTCGATCTATTCCAATTATCCCAAAGTGCTCAAAGTCGTTCGAAAATGACTTTTTACGAGACTGTCGAAATTGGCTCAAAAGAGCCGCAAAGGGAGCATTTGCAATTGACATTAAAATCAGAAAAGAAAATAGATCTGCTTCAAATATACGATCGGGTTGCCAAAGGCGTGGTCGGCAGAGAAATTGAAACCAAGTCCATATTAACGGCAATGGTTGCGGGAAAACACATCCTTTTGGAAGGACCGCCCGGGACATCCAAATCCACTTTACTGCGAAAAATTTCAGATGAAGCAGGGATTCCTTTTTATCTTGTTGAAGGAAACATCGATCTGACACCCGCCAAACTGGTTGGACATTTCAATCCATCCCAGGTAATGGAGGATAGCTATCAACCCGAGTATTTTGAAAAAGGCCCTCTTACAAGAGCAATGGATGAGGGTGGAATCCTTTACATCGAGGAGTTTAACCGGATGCCGGCAGATGTTTCCAACGTGCTGATATCCCCTATGGAAGAGGGAGAAATATCGATTCCCAGATACGGAACCGTTCGCGCAGCATCTCCGTTTACCGTGATCGCCGCTCAAAATCCGTATGATGATGTCGGCACGGTCAGGGTCAGCAGAGCTTTTATGGATCGTATCTGCCTGATTAAAATGAATTATCAGAACGAGGCTGAAGAGCGGGAGATTGTCCGACTTCGGACCGGACAGAATTCGTCTGAAATCGTCGAACTGTCGGTCAAGATGGTGCGAAAAACAAGAGAACACCCCGATATCAAATTGGGTGCTTCGATCAGGGGTGCCATTGACGTGGTTGACCTGTTTGTCGGCATGCAGAAACTGGACGACCGACCTGACAGCCATTTTTTGACGACGGCTCTCATGGCGATTTCCAATAAAATTTGGCTCAACGAAATGGCGTCTAAAACCGCTGATGAAATCATAGAGGAGGTCTATGCCAGCCTTCGAAATCAGTACCCGGATCTGCTGCGTCCTCAAAAAAACGGAAATGCAAAATCGTCTCCGGACAACCGGTTTCAGGAAAAAGAATCCGAAGAGGAACAACGGGTAAAAAAAAAAATCGTTGCGTAGGGAATCAATTTCTAAGCGATGAAACAGCCCACTGTTCCCGTTTTTATCGTATCGCTACCTTTTTAAACGCTCATCCGGAAAAGCTGCCTCTTTTTTTTGAAAAACAGGATTCACTTGAGGTTTTTGCTAATATTTTCGGAATGCTGAAGCGTGATGTGCGGGCCATTGCCGTAAAAATAGCCTGCCGATTAATCATTAAAATAGCCCGACAAATTGCCGATACCGGATACCGTTCCGGCAAACTTAAACTGGTCCGAGGATTTACAGAAGGCGCTGAAATTGAACTGGACCAGAGCCTGGAAAAATACACCGAAGCGCCTGAACAAGGGATACTGGAAAATCTTGTGTCGTATCGCAGGGAGAGGGAAAAAAAAGCATTTGTCATGATGTTCGACCATAGTTATTCCATGAAAGGTCTGAAAATTATTCTGGCCGCTATCACCGCAGCCTCCATTGCACAACATTTCAGAAGGGATTATGCTGTGCTGGCTTTCTGTAACAGGGTCTCTGTTTTAAAGGCAATAGATGAAAAGACAGGCCCTGAAGAGGTTTTAGAAAGGCTGTTTGCTTTAGAACTATGCGGGGATACCGATATTCGTGCGGTCTTGGAAGCAGGTTTGAAGCATATCGAGAAGTTTGAGCGGAAAATCGGTTTGATACTGACCGATGGCGCATGGAACCGTGGGGGGGATCCCCTGAAAGCGGCCGTCCGGTTCGATAAACTCAATGTGATCGGTTTTCCCCCGGCCAAGGAAGAGAAAATCCGCCGTTTGTCCCTGAGAGGAAAAGG
>CAZSON010000025.1:16823-19687 GCA_964608375.1 uncultured Desulfobacter sp.
GCTGACATTATTTCCTGTGAAGATATGACCGCTTCACCCGAACTGATTGCCCCTAAAACTTACGGGGATATTGAATTGAAATATCAAAAGAAACAGTTTGATGCGATTTCGGTCCCTAAAATTCTGCATATCTGTGGCAATGTTAACCGGATCGTGGAATGGATGGGGCAAACCGGTGCTGATATTTTAAGCCTGGAACCGAAAGCCGACGTCGGGCTTGCCCGGGAAAAATGCGGACCGAATACGATTCTGCTCGGGGGTGTGGATACGGCTCAAACTCTCTTTTTGAAGGATCCTGAAACGGTCAAACAGGGTTGTGAGAAGTCGATTGCCGATGGCATCCAGATTCTGGCCCCGGGATGCGCGGTAGCACCGGGTACGTCTACCGAGAACCTTTTGACCATGGTTGAAGTGGCCAAAGCCCACTAGCAAAGCAGGGATTTAATAATCAAATGTCGAAACTGGGTATCGCATTGGACCTGGGCACCAGTGGATTTCGTGGTCAGGCTATTGATTTGGATAATAAAGGGATAATTCTCTCCACCTCAGTTACAACCCGGCATCCTCTCCCTGGCGCCAATGTCATGGATCATCTTCATTTTGCCCTTGATGTGGGTCTTAATTGGGCCCACGAAGTAATGGTTCAGACGATCAATCGAGTTATCGACAACCTGTGGATCAAAAGAGATCAGGTCGTACGCGTCGCTGTCTGTGGCAATCCTATCCAGCTTTCCCTTTTCCAGGAGATTGAGTTTAGAGACCTCGCCTATGCAGGCAAGCGTAAACTGAAAGCGCTTGGGGTGGTTTCGCCAAAAAGAGATGCCCAAATCGTAAGGGCCCCGGAAATTCGTGGGCTCAATCTACCTGAAGAGGCCGTCGTCCTGATCCCGCCTGCGATTCGACATGAGATCGGCGCCGATGCCCTGGCGATGATGATTCAGTCCGGCATGCTCGAAAAAGAAGAGATTTCCATAACCACAGATTACGGAACCAACGCCGAGATGGCGCTCATAGTCGACGGTGTGGTCTATACCGGGTCAACGGCAGCAGGACCTGCTCTTGAGGGGCAACAGATCGAGGATGGACTATTAGCCTTACCCGGCGCTATTTCCGATGTGGCGTTCTTATCTGAAAATCACGCTTCCGATGAGCTTAGATTGACCGCTGAAACCGAACAACCGCTTTGTGGCGCGCTCGAAACCTTTGTCCTCGACGACAATATGAAGCCGCTCCCAGGGGATATTGTCGATCCGCTTACAGGCAAATTGATCAGCAGAGGAAAGCTTGATGCATTGGGTATCACCGGTACCGGGGTTGTCGCTTTGCTCAGTGAGGGGTTAAAATCAGGACTTATCCGTATTCCGAGAATTAAAACGCCGGACGGAAAAATAAATCTACCCAACAGGATCAAATTTACGGAAAAAGACTTTACAGAGGCGGGCAAGGCGATCGGTGCGGTAAGAGCAGGTCACATGAGCCTCTGCCAGGAAGCCGGCATTCGTATGGAGGATATCGAAACAGCATATATGTCAGGGGCCTCCGGCACCTATGTGGATGCGTTAAAGGCGCAGGCGATCGGTATGATTCCTGGCAGCGTTAAAAAAATCTTTCAGGTCGGAAACACCTCCCTTGCCATGGCCAGGGATATGGTTAAGGATGCAGATGAACTGTGGCGTATGAAGCAGATTGCTGATGATTTGAGACAAACCCACTGCATGTTCGCTGAATCAAAGGTTTTTGAAAAGATTTACATTTTAGAGTTATCCTATTGGACCGAGGGGATGTCGCTGAATCAATACCGTACATTTTTAAAAAAATTCGGTCTTCCTTCCTTCAAAACGGTCGATGTGGATCCGGAGGTCATCAAAACCGTAGAAAAAGATATTCCGGACCTTGGCAAAATGGGCCTTAGGATTATATCGGATATCGGACAGCGCAAGACCACCGGCTTTCCGGGGTGCACAGGCTGCAGCGCATGTATTGAAGATTGCCCGGAAAATGCCCTGACACTAAAAGAAAAAGGAGAGGACTTTCAGATCGACCTAAATCTGGCTTTATGCAACGGCTTTGCCTGTATGAGGTGTGAGCGTGCTTGCTCGGAAAAGGTGTTTAATTTGATTAACATGATGACTTCCCCAACCGATGATTGCCAACCGGATCGGGATTAAGGTATATGGATAAAAACCTCGCAAATGATATAATGATCGCAACCTTGAACGGGGTAACCGGAATTGTAAAAGCATATCCCTTTTCAGACCGAGATCGTCCGAAAATCCTGAAAATTGAAAAGGAAGCAGAAGAAAAGGGTCTTATGGGATTGGGCAAGGTGGTCAACTCGGGTGTGCGGGATGTGCTGAAATGTGATTTGATTTATATTGCCCTTACAGACATGGATTTTGACTGGGGCTGCGATTCCTCTCTGGTCCTGAAAAAGGGAGCTGAAATTGTGGGGCAGGAGGTGCGAGATGAAAAAATCATTGCCGATCTTTCCAATCAGAAAAATGTCTGGTTCATGCATCAGAATTTTGTTGTTTATAAGGATAAAATTTCTTTTCCCCAGGATATCATGAAACAAATTTGCCACTTTGATATTCCAGCGCTTCCTGCGACCTGGTGCGCCGTAGCGGATAAAAAATTTGAGTGCCATTCAATTATCTATGCCAATCCGTCGACCCCCTCTGACACCTACCTGAAAACCCATTACTTCAAGGGTGTGGATGAAAAAGGGTTGGGCACGGTTATCGTGGGTGTTGAATTGGAAGATAAAAGCTGTTAAAAACAGAGACGAAGAACCAAATTAACAGAAAAGGAGGTGATTCAATGAGTAAAGAAGAACTGGTAAAGCAGGGAATGCAGGCCGTGCT
>CAZSON010000026.1:0-17479 GCA_964608375.1 uncultured Desulfobacter sp.
AAAATATGGTCGGGGCAATTCGGATTGTAATCGAGAGTGGTTGTCTAACAACGATGTATTATTATGACTTCCTATTACGGCTATCTGACCCCTGATTATTCCGAGATCCAAAGATTATAAGACCACGGTTTGACGGAGCAATTCATGAAAAGGCATAAAAAAAAGCGTTGTCTTGTTTATTTTAACGGTTTTGCTCAAATCGAGATTAATGATATAGGCTCGTTCCGGTTTGTATCTGTCAATGAAGCTTCGTAAAGACGCCGGTGCCTTATCCTGTTTAAGATGTTTATATTTAACCTCTACCGGAATAAGTTTTTTGCCTGCTTCGATCACAAAATCCACCTCGGCTTTATCCTTTGTTCGCCAGTAATTTAACTTGGCTGCTTTGAATCTTAGTTTCTGTTTTAAAAGGAGGAAAACAAGATTTTCAAAAACAAACCCTTTTTCAAACGGACTTTTGAGGTAGATTTCATCAATAAGACGAAGCTTTTCACTTTGTTCAGCCGCCATAACGATTCTGGGATATCCACCGAATTGCATGTATTCGGACAGCAGCAACAGCGCCCTGTCCATTTCTATAGCCATAAAATCGGCAAGGTTTTCTTTATACCGGTAATCGGTCCGGTGGTTGATAAATTCTTAAAAACCAGAATCAGATTTTAGATGTTCGTTCTCGGGCAAGAAGGGCGGCGCCCAGGGCGCCGATATGCTGGGGTTCTTTGGAAATGTGGGCAGGCATCCCAACCTTGACCTCCACGCGTTTTACCACGCCGATGTTTTTTGCGATCCCGCCGGAAATGACAAAATCGGCATCGATTCCGATTCTCTTTAGCAGACTGTAAACTCGCTCGGCTGTTGCAGCGTGAAGCCCGCCAAAAATATTTGCCTTGGAAACACCCTGGCGAAGGTAGCGAGAAACTTCTGATTTCGCAAACACCGTGCAAATATTGCTGATCTTGGTCTCCTCTGTTGCTTCAAGAGAGAGTGGACCGATTTCACCGATCGGCACTTTCAAAAGGCCGGCCATTATTTCAAGGAAGCGCCCGGTCCCCGCAGCACACTTGTCGTTCATCGAAAAAGCAACATGGTTGCCCCACTCGTCAATGCGAATTGCTTTGCAGTCCTGTCCGCCCATGTCCAAAATGGTGCGCGCCTTTGGAAAAAGGAAGTTAACTCCTTTGGCGTGGCATGCGATCTCGGTGACCACCTCTGCTGCAAAGGGAACGTTGATCCGTCCGTAACCTGTGGCGATGATATATTTCATATCCTCTATACAAAGGTCGCTTTTCTCCAGCGTTTTACCCATTACGGACTCTGCAGACCCCCGGCTCTCCGGGCCGGTCTCGATGATGGTGTCGGACACCATTTTGTCATTGTTGAGTATGACGGCCTTCGATGTGGCCGATCCAATGTCTATGCCGGCAAAGTACATGTTAATTTTCGTTCAACGGTTGAAGGTTTTGCGGTTTCGTCTGCTGTCTTTTTTCAATGAGGCCTGGACAGCCGCACCCAGCGCAATTGCGGTTCGGGGACTTTCCGGTATTTGAAAAGAGACTCCGGTCATCTCTTCGAGGGCTTTAACCAATCCCGAATTCATGGCGGCTCCACCGACAATCACCACATCTTCAACGAGCCCGATGCGACCGACGAGCTCGATGACCCGGGTAGCCACCGCCCGATGGATCCCTGCGGCGATTCGTTCCCTCGATTCCCCGCTGTGGATGTGTGAGATAATCACCGATTCAGCGAAAACAGCGCATGTGCTACTGATCTCTGCCACACCGTCAGCGGTTATTGAAAGTGGTCCCATCTGATCGACGGGAACCTTGATGTATACGGCACCAAGTTCGATGGACGAACCGGTACCCGAAGCGCACTTCGCATTATTGGCAAAGTCCTCCATGTCTCCTTTGGGGCCCAGTTTCATCACCCGACACCCTTCAGCACCAAGATCGACCACAGTGCGGGCCGTGGGAACCAGCCATCGAGCCCCTCGAGCCGCACAGATCTGCTCAGAACTCTTTCTGTCTGCAAAAGAGACCTCGCCCGCTCCACATCCCGTAGCAAATACCTTGCCCACATCCTGAGCCCGGTAATGCAAATCTGTTAGGAGATCTTCAAATACCTCTTCGGCCGCTGCATCGGCTTCTTTTTCGGTCACAGCCGATTTGTTGCCGATGATCTTCTGGCCGTCGAAAATTACAGCCTTAACGCTCTGGGCCCCGACATCGATTCCTCCGTAAAGCATCTGAAGCTATCCCTCGATCATCTCTATGAAGGCCTCAACTCTCCCGCGCATCTGTTCTACTCCTTCGGAGGTATAGTCCCCTTCCAGAAAAAGCACCGGGATGCCGAGCTCATCTTTGAACTTATCCCGCAGATGAGGAAACTCTGCGAGTCGTGCGTCGCAGCACTTGAGAACGTAAAAAATGGCGCCCTCTATGTTGAAATTCTGAGTGGTATTGACGATGTGAGCCCACCGATTCTCCGGAATGGAGGTGGTGACCGTGGATCGTGGGCATGCTGTGCCCAGAGAACGCCGGGCGATCGCTTCCATAGGGGGTAGCTCCTGCTTAAGATTGTACCAGAAGGATCGGGTGCCGACGCAAAGATCGTCGGAGACCACCTGTCCGCCGGAGTCTTCAATGATTTGGTAGATCCCCGCGTTGACCAAATCCATGGCGGACCCTGAAAGATAAATCCGAACCCCTTCCGAGACGGTTTGCCCGTTGGGTTGAAGATTGTCCAGATACTCTTTTAGCAGAGCTGCATGTTCGTCTTTTGGCATAAGTAACCCTGCGTATACGATTTGCCAGGCATCGTATCCGGACAGAGCCGGTGGGTCGGACCTGCGCATTTCATACATGCGCCTCATTTGGGCCTTGTCTTCGTTGTAAACCGAGATGACCCGCTCGATTTCAACATCAGAAATGGGCCGGCTCAGGGACCTCTCTAATTCCTGCCTGAAACCTTTTAGAACTTCCAGATAATAAGGGAGTACCTCTCGGCCGATGATTTTTTCCGGATAGTTGATGTAGTGGACATATGGCTTGATATCCACCCCGGCAATCCGGGCAGGTTTTTTGGGACGGGGAACCAGGGTTTTCCAGAAATACTCCATAGAGAAAATAATATCGCAGCTATTCGGTACGACAACGCCGTCGAGGTAGTCGTAATGTCCTCTTAAACCGGCGTCCAGACAGCTTCTGGCAAACGCACAGGCGTTGGATTGGATATACGCGTCCGCATGCTCCAGGGGCTCTCCCGTGCCGGTAATACGGACCGGCAAAATGTCTGCGGCATATAGGATCTCCTCCGGTGTCATACAGCAGAAGTATCCATAGACCTTCTTCCCGGTTTCCTGTTTCCATTTTCTCACCGCATCGTGGCGGTCTGCAGTATACCTTGCAAAAGTCTTGTCCATATCATGCTCCTGTTTACGCTGTCTGATAAGCCACCCCGGCGTCCATTTTTTTGAGGATCATTTCCGAAAATGCGTCCATCCGTGTCCTGACCTGTGCCTCGGAATAGCTCCGTTCGTCCACCAGATCGGCCTCGATAAAAACGGACGGGACATCGAGTTCTTTCTTAAGGACACGTGACAACTCCAGGACCGGAAGGTAAAACGGACGGCATGTGATCAGGTAGGCCAAAACCCCTCCGACGACATTATACTCTATACACTGTTCCAGGACCGCCCTGATCCGGGATCCTATTGAGGTACCTATGGACAGGGTGCGAATGGCCATCTCCGTAAGCGGGTCCGCGGTGTCTCGATGAGGCCAGGGCACAGGATTGTAATTCGGCTCGTATGCAAACACCCCCCCAACCGGCTCAAAGTAGTTGAAGATGCTCATATTGAACCAAGTGGGAATGCCAAACCACAGGAGGCGAAATCGTTCGTTTGGGATCTGCCCCTTCCCCGCTTCGACTTTGGCCTTCACTTCGTCGCGCAATGCCATGTAAAATTCGTACGCCTTCTCCGTGCCCGAACAATACATACCCGGGTACATCGTTGCAAATGAGTCAGCGCTGCCCATCGGTGAAGGGACGTTTTTGCGTAGCTCCAAAATCTCAAGCCGCAGTTCATTTGTTTTGTATGCCCAGTCCATGCAATCGTTGAGTCGGTCCAGATCAAATTTGTTTCCGGTCACTTCTGTTGTAAAGGATAGGAAATCCTCTAACTGGGAACGGTAATACCGGATCTCATGGGGTTTCGGATGTCCCATAATATCCTCAAAAACCGGCTCCGGTCTATCGAGGGTAAACAGCGGAACCTGAAGCCGTTGTGCCATGTCCTCAAACCATTTGAGCCGGACATCACAAACGCTGGAGGTGGTCACAAGCATGTCGGGTCGCGCCATGCCTCCCAAGGGGGCGTCGGACATGTCACCGTTGATCACATAACCGGTGCAGACCCTTTCATAGCCGCAGAGGTCGGTGGAATAGCCCGCCTGTTCGGCATAGCGGGCAAATCGGACCGCCTCCTTCTCCGAGTCCTTGGTTTTCCGGCGGACCGCACACAGAGATGCAAACTGTTCCGGATAATATGGGAAAAGCCCCATCGAATAGTAAAGTTCTTTTTCCACCAGAGCGCAGGACCAGACCACCGGTTTTCCGGCATTTTTGTGCGCGTGGCCTTCGCTATAATCCTGCATGATGAACTTCCAGGTATTTCGCGCCGTCTCCAGGGTCTTACGCGAACCCTTTGTGGTTACTTTTTGCTGCTCACCCATGGCATTCTCCCTTCCCCAGCGGTAAACGGGTCGGTCCCCTTACCCCGTTTGATGGGTAAGATCTTTTCCGTATACGATTTCCAGGTTGTGTTTGATCGATATTGAGTTGAACGACCGGAACCGGATAAAATGACGTGCGCAATGCTAATGAAGCGGTGATTTGGAGTCAAGTAAATTCTTATTCCGTAGTCTCCATTCAGGTACCACAATTTTTTAATTTTAGAGTTGACAAAAAAAATTAAAAAACAGATATTAATCAGTTCTATGCGAACCTGAGGCTATATAGCCGATACAACGTTTTGGATGGGATTAATCGGTTAGACCCTTTGGATAGTGTAATTTCTGATGGAAAATCCGGACGGACCCAACGCAATCAAATTTTTTAGAAAACAGAGAGGTAAAAAATGAAACCAGAAAACAAGAAAATCAAAAAAAAGTCGGGTAAGACCCTTCAAACCGCTCGAGAGGCCGGTTATTTTGGGAAGAAAATGTTAAAAAACGCCCTGCAGGCCCAGGAGGAAGGACGTCCAATCGGTTGGTCGATGGTCACCTGGTGGCAGGGTGAATTGATTGCCAGAGCAATTGGGGCGGAGCTGGTCTTTCCGGAAAACTACGGCGCCTTTTGCGCGGCCAGCGGTGCGGCGGAAAAGCATCTGGAAATTTCCGACAGCGAGGGATACCCGACCACCCTGTGTGGATATGCCAGAAACAGCATCGGTTACTCCAAGCTGCTTTCCGATAATAATTTTGTGCCATACGAAGGCGCCCCAGGTGGCGGATTGGCCAAACCGAAATTTTTTCTAGCGTCCGGCACCGCCTGTGATGCGCGGTACAAATGGTTCCAGGCGCTAAAACGGTATTTCACTGAAGCACCGGTTTGGACTGTTGATCTACCGATGCCAGGAACCAAAGAATTCTTCCTTAAAGGAAATAAGGAGTTCGGTCTTAAATATATTGTCGATCATTTAAAAGAGTACGTTGCTTTTCTGGAAAATTTACTCGGTACAAAGCTGGATTACGACCGTTTAGATGAAAATGTGGATCAGACGTTGAAAACTCTTGCGCTGGCTCACAAAGTTGACGTTTTGCGCAGGGCCGTACCGTCCCCCATGGTCGGCGCGGATTTTTGGTCGATTATGATTCCGCATCTCTATCTGCCGGAGGATCCGGAAGCCTATGAATTTTATGAAAAAGTGTATGCTGAGGTCAAACAGAGGGTCGATAACAAAATCGGAGCGATTCCCAATGAGAAATACCGCTTGATGTTTGCGGAGCTTCCGCCCTGGCACTCCCTCGGTTTCTTTGGCGAACTGGCTGAAAGATTTGGCATGGCCATTGTCATTGAAAGCTGGAATTATCACCCGATTCTCCCCATTCCGGAGGAAGAGTTCGAACATGTCACCGACCCTTTGGAAAAAGTGGCCATGTTAACATATTATAAATGGACTGAGTACAACAAGGTGGCCCTGGAATATGAGGTTGATCCGGGCTTTTTTATGGCCGCATATTTTCAATATGCCAAGGATTATAAAGTCGACGGCCTCCTTGCCCATCCCCTGATGTCCTGCCGTCCGGCAACGTATACGCTTTTGCATACCAAAAATACACTGGAGAACAAACTCAAGGTTCCCGGCGTGGTTATCGATGGTGATATTATTGATCTGCGAGTGTTTAATAAAAAAGAGGCCTTTTCCAAAATGGAGGCCTTTGTTGAAACCATGGACTACTATCGGGAAGAAAGAAAAAAAGCAGAAATAGCTTGGTAATTTGAAAAGGAGATTTCAGTTATGGAAGATGTAAACAAGAAGACAGGATTAGCCAGGGCGAAAGACATATATAATCATCGGAGCAACCGGGCGCGCGAATTAAAGGCTGAAGGGAAAAAAATTATAGGTTATTTTTGTTGTTTTCCACCGGTAGAGATAATGACCGCCCTCGATTTTTTGCCGATCCGGCTCTTAGGAGACATGGATGAGCCGATAACGGTGGCCGACGGTTATTTACCAACGGTTATGTGTATTTTTTATCGCAGCGCTTTTGATCTCGGCATGAAAGGACGGTTTGACTTTATAGATGGTTTTATAGGGGCTCACGCCTGTGACGCCGCAGAAAGAACCTCTCACATCTGGAGCAATTATATTAAAACGCCGTGCAATTTCTTTTTGGATTTACCCCATGTCGACAAGGGAGAAGCGGTCAATTATTTCAAAGGCCAATTAAATTATTTAAAGGAGACCCTGGAAGGCTTTGCAGGCAAAAAATTAGGTATCGAGCCGCTTAAAAAAGCGATCGCACTTCACAACGAACAGCGAAAACTGGTGCGGGAACTGTATTACCTGCGAAAGCCCGATCCACCGCTGATTAACGGTTCTGAGGTTTTACAGGTCATGATTTCCATTATGATGATTCCGGTGGAGGAAGGGAATAAACTGCTTCAGGAAGTCATCGAAGAAGTCAAAACACGGCCGGATAATCCTGATAAAAAAAGTGGCCGCCTCCTTGTTTGGGGATCGTTGATCGACAACATTAAATTCACGGACCTTATCGAAAGTTCGGGCCTGAATATTATTATAGAAGATACAGCGACCGGTACGCGTCCCTTTTGGCACGATATCGAGGAAACTGAAGATCCATTAGACGGCGTGGCTCGACATTATCTGCAGGAAGTCAAATGTCCCCGAACCTTTGCAGAAACAGACACCTCATATAAGGAAGATCTGGAAAACAGATATAGCTACCTCAAAGATTTTGCAAAATACTGGAAGGTTAACGGGGTATTTGGAAATATAATCCGAAACTGCGATATCCACGGCTACGAAGTCCCGGCGGTCAAGGATTATCTGGAGAGTTTGGGGTTGCCGGTTTTGATTGTTGAGCAGGACTACTCGACCGCTTCACTTGAGCCTTTAAGAACTAGATTTCAGGCCTTTGCGGAGACAATTGGTTAACTAAATAAGGAAAAATATATGTTTTTTGCCGGTCTGGACATCGGTTCCACCATTACCAAAGTTGTCATAAAAAATCAGCGGAAGATCTGTACGACGGTCATTAAACCGACCGGTGCAGAACATCGCCGGCTGGCGAACGAAATCATGGAAGAAGCGCTCCACAAATTAGACTTATCCACTGCAGACATCTCGTATATCGTCGCTACAGGCTATGGCAGAATTAACGTTCCTTTCGCCGACAAGCAGGTGACGGAAATCACCTGCCACATGCGCGGCATAAACTGGCTTTTCCCGAGTGTTAAAACCATTATCGATATTGGTGGACAGGATTCGAAAGGCATCAAAGTTCACAACGGCAAACTGGTCAATTTCGTCATGAACGATAAATGTGCTGCCGGAACCGGCAGATTTTTGGAAGTCATATCGGATGTACTCGGTGTGAAGCTGGAAGATATTGGTAAAATCTCTCTACAATCGACCCACCCGACGAATATTAGCAGTATATGTACGGTTTTTGCAGAGCAGGAAGCACTTCTGCAGTTATCTAAAGGGACATCGGTTGAAGATATTCTAGCCGGCATTCACAAGGCAAATGCCAGCCGAATTTATTCCATGATAAAAAAAATTCAAATAGAAAAGGACGTTGCGATTACCGGTGGAGGGGCCAAAAACATCGGCCTTTGCAAGGCGTTGGAAGAAAGGATCGGATTTCCAGCAATCGTTCCGCCCGAGCCTTTGATTACCGGCGCCCTGGGGGCGGCCCTGATAGCCGATGAAGAAACTAAAAAAATCAGCAAGAAGGAATTGACCGAGAAACAGCTAAAACGCCGCTGGGAAGCGGTCACTTTTTTTGATGAAATGCCAACCACAGGATAAACAGATGAGATTGAGGATGCTTGCAAAATGTCTTTTGTAATCGGGTTGGATATCGGATCTGCGCTGTCTAAAGCGGTGATCATGCAGGACGGGACCTTGTTGTCATCCGGTACCAGCCCCTCCGTAGGTAATTTTTTATCCGCCATAGAGAGCGTGTTGCAGGAGGCGCTTGAGAAAGCAAAACTTACCATCTCTGATATTGATTTAATCGGCGCTTGCGGGCTCGGAGCATCTTTCATCCCACATTCGTTTCACAAAATTTCCGAAATCTCCTGCCAAAGCAGAGGAACAAGCTATCTCCTGCCGACTGTGCGGACATTGATCGAAATCGGGAATCAGTCGAGTCGAATTATTAAAGTTACCCCGAAAGGCAAAGTGGCGGACAGTCTTGTCAGCGATAAATGTGCGGCCGGAAGTGGGCGTATTTTACAGATCGTTGCCAAGGTATTAAAGGTCGATCTTGAAGAGATGGGACAATTGTCTTTGAAATCCACCCAACCGGTAAAATTCACTACAGGATGCGCTGTTTTCTTGGAAACTGAAGCGATTTCACGGGTGGCCGAAGGTGCCTCGAAGGAAGATATAATTGCCGGACTGCATCAAGCGTTGACCGCAAGAATCGCTGCTATGACCCATCGAATGGGCCTCGAAGAAGACTGTGTAATCACCGGCGGAGGTGCAGGAGACAGTGGATTGGTCAAAATTATGGGGGAAAAATTGGGGAAACCCTTATCGGTCCCTAACAATCCGCTGATCACCGGTGCTATCGGAGCTGCCCTGATCGTAACTGAAAAAAGTTAATTTGAAATAAGGAGGAGACACATGCCATTGAAAAAGGTTGCCATTATTGATGGGTTTAGAACCCCTTTTGCGAAGATGTTTTCCGATTTTAAAGAGATGACGGCGGTCGATTTGGCTAAGGTATGCTTGACCGAGTTGGTCAACCGAACCGAAATTGATCCGGAGGAGATCGACGAAATCGCCATGGGCGTCAGTGTGCCCAAACCCACAACCACCAATATCGCCCGTATCGCCGCTTTGGGAATCGGCCTGCCAAAGACCATCATTGCATATCACATGCAACTGGCCTGCGCAACGAGCCTATTGACCACCGCTCATGTCGCCATGAGCATTGCAACCGGAAATGCCGATGTAGGCATCGCCGGTGGCGCTGAATCGATGTCTGACGTTCCGATCAGTACTACCGAGCCTTTTCGTCGCATAATTTTGGAGGCGCAGACAAAAAAAACAGCCGAAGAGCAGATGCTGACTCTAGGCCAGGTCAAGCTGGCGGATATGATTCCACCGCCGATGCCGCTGGCAGAGGCTTATACCGGCCTGACCATGGGAGAGCACACTGAGCTGATGGTAAAAGAATGGGGCATTACGCGGGAGGAACAGGACGATTATACCGTACGAACCCACACACTAGCCGGCAAAGCGATTGCCGACGGCCGGATACCGGCAGAGGTCTTCCCTGTAACACCACCGCCTGACTACCATGTAGCGGGAGCCGACAATCTGGTTCGCCCAAAGCCGAATCGCGAAAAAATTGCATCGCTTTCACCTGTGTTCGACAAAGAATTTGGTTCAATTACCGCTGCCAATTCCAGTCCACTGACCGATGGAGCAGCTGCCGTTTTGCTGATGGCTGAGGATAAAGCCAGGGCGCTGGGATATCAACCCAAGGCGTATATCAAGTCTTTTGGGTTTTCAGGTCTTGATCTGGATATCGGCATGCTGTTTGGACCTGCTTTCTCTACACCTAAGGCTTTGAAAATGGCCGGGTTAAAACTCTCGGACATCGACCTGGTTGAAATGCATGAAGCCTTTGCTGGTCAGGTCCTGTGTAATCTTAAGGCATTTAATAGCCAATCATGGTTAGCAAAAAATGTCGGCTTAAATGAACCGATCGGCGAAGTCAACATGGATCGGTTCAATATGATGGGTGGCTCGGTCTCAATTGGACACCCCTTTGGGGCCACCGGCGCCCGTTTGATTACAACCTGCACAAATCAACTGCCCAGGGTGGATGGAACATTCGGGTTAGTGACAGCCTGCGCCGCCAATGGAACCGGCGGGGCGATCGTTCTTGAACGAGCAAATTAGAGAAAATAGAGGAGGGTTTCAGGCAATGAGTGACGAGAAAAAGATACTAACCTTGGAAAAAGACGAACATGGAGTGGCCATCTTGACCTATGATTTGCCCGGGCGACCGATGAACGTGATCACCGAAAAGACCGATCAGGAACTAAACCAAATGTTGGATCTCATCGCAAAAGACGATAAGATTAAATCGGTTGTTTTGACCGGAAAACCGGCCAATTTTTTAGCGGGCGCTGATATCAGTATGCTTCAAAACTTCAAGACTGAAGAAGATGCTTACAAGGGATCCCGAGCGCTGCAGGCCACCTTGAATAAACTGGAAGCACTCACCAAACCGGTGATTGCAGCCATTAACGGACCCTGTCTAGGGGGTGGTTTGGAAGTCGCTTTGGCATGTCATTACCGGATTGCGACCCTATCTCCTAAAACCGTTTTGGGCCTGCCGGAGGTAAAGCTGGGATTGGTACCGGGAGCAGGCGGCACCCAACGTCTCCCCAGATTGATCCCTTTGGATAAAGCCATGGATGGCATTTTGACCGGCAAGCATTTTAGATCTGAACAGGCCAAAGCGCTGGGGTTAATCGATGAGGCGGTACCGCTGGGAAAATTAAAAGAGGTCGCCTACCAAAAGGCACTTGCCATGGCCGAAGGCAAAATGAAAATCAAAAGAAAACTACCGCCCCTGCCACCAACTAAAATGCTTGCAGGTTTTTATGAACAGGCAAAAAACATGGTCGCAAAAAAAACCAAAGGCGTCTTTCCGGCACCGATGGAAATATTAGAAAGTGCTTACAAAGGATTGTCAGAAGGGATTGCGGCCGGCTTGGAAGAAGAGGCCCGACGTCATGCGAAAACGGTTTTTACTCCGGAAGCCGCTTCTTTGATGCATATCTTCTTTATGGATACGGCTGCCAAAGCGGACCGGGGCGTGGACAAAGCCGTTAAACCGTGTCCGGTTAAAAAGATAGGTGTTTTAGGGGCAGGTATCATGGGAGCCGGTATTGCAGCAATTAAGGCTGATAAAGGATATCTGGTTCGTCTGAAAGATGCCGATATGGAGGCCGCAGGCAGGGGGCTGAAAGCCGCCGGTGAGGTTTTAAACAGCATCTGGATGAAGCGACCGCGCGGCGAAT
This sequence comes from uncultured Desulfobacter sp., assembly GCA_964608375.1. Lineage (GTDB taxonomy): Bacteria > Desulfobacterota > Desulfobacteria > Desulfobacterales > UBA2156 > UBA2156. Next base: position 11,800 of record CAZSON010000026.1, read on the forward strand.
ATGAATACCGGAGGCGTTACGACCTGATCAGTGTGACCGATACCTACAGCGGATTCAAGCATCTCGATATGGTCATCGAAGCGGTGTTTGAGGATCTCGAGCTCAAGCAGAGGGTGATTAAAGAGGTGCAATCGGTCACGCCGGAACATACCATCTTTGCCTCCAACACCTCAGCCATACCGATTTCCCGCCTGGCTAAAGCGGCAAAAAATCCCACCCGATTTATCGGTATGCATTATTTCTCCCCGGTACATCGGATGCCGCTCATCGAAATTATTGCCACCCGGGATACCTCGCCTGAAACAATAGCGACCGCCTGGGCGCTTTGCAAAAAATGTGGCAAAACCTCGATTATCGTTAATGACGGCGTGGGGTTTTATACGAGTCGAGTGATTTCACGCTATATGCAGGAGAGTATGTTGATGTTGGATGAAGGAGCCCGGGTAGAGGATATAGATCATGCGGCCATGTCCACCGGTTTTCCGGTAGGGCCGATTACGGTTAGTGACGAGGTCGGTCTGGATACCGCTCACAAAGTTGGAAAGATTCTTGCCGAGGTTTTTGATGGTCGCGTTGCACCGACCGATATTGTAAAAAAAATGGTAGAGAACGATAATCGTTTCGGCCGAAAAAATGAGCGCGGATTTTATGCGTACCGCGGTGGTAAAAAACTTGGACCGGACGAAAGTGTTTACGATTTTACCGTACAGGGCCGACAACGTATCGACATGCCTGTCCAGGATATCGTGGAGCGTTTGATTTTGGCATTTTGCAATGAGGCGGCTCTCTGCCTCGAGGAAAACATTCTGAGAAACCCGCGTGATGGAGACGTGGGCGGGGTGTCTGGTATCGGTTTTCCATCCAACCTCGGCGGACCATTCTTCTATATGGATGCAAGAGGGATAAAAGATGTTGTCAAGGCGCTCAATAGGCTTGAAGATAAATTCGGCGCTCGTTTTACCCCACCTCAAATGCTTGAGGACATGGCTAAACGCGGAAAAACGTTTTTTTAAAAAGGAGGTCGGATGAAATATAACGCAGTTCGAGTTGAAAAATCCGAGCGCGTGGCCACAATTACTTTAAATCGCCCGGATAATATGAATACTTACAATCCCGCCATGTTAAATGAACTGGTGTCGATTCTGCAGGAAACGGCTTTAGACGACGACGTCCGCGCGGTGATCTTAACCGGTGCAGGACGCGCATTTTGTGCCGGTGCGGATGTGAAGGGCGTCAAAGAGTTAATCGGGCTTCAGAAAGAACGAGCAGAAAATCAAGACACCTTAAAACTGCTAAATCGTGTGGTGCTGGCGATTAGACAAATACCTAAACCGGTGGTGGCGGCCGTAAACGGAGTCGCTGCAGGCGGCGGCGCTAATCTGGTGCTGGCCTGCGATATAATCGTAGCCTCCGAAAAAGCCAAGCTGGCTGAAAATTTTATTAACATCGGGCTCGTTCCGGACGGGGGAGGCACCTATTTTCTTCCGGAACGTATCGGGTATTACCGGGCAGCAGAAATCTTTTTTACCGGTAAGATATTGAGCGCACAGGAGGCACTGAACCTCGGTCTTTACAATCGTGTGGTGCCGGCCGGCGATGTCTTAAACGCTTCGCTCGACCTGGCCCGGGAACTTGCTCAAAAACCGCCCCTTGCCATTGCCGCAGGCAAGGCCATCCTCAATCGCGAAGTTGTGCCCCGCCTGAAAGCGTTTCTCGAGGATGAATCAGCCAACCAGCGAAACATGGTCGGTACCCAGGATGCGAGGGAAGGCATTACGTCATTTCTGGAAAAAAGGAAGCCGAATTTCATCGGAAAATAGCAAAAGGCGTAATCGATGGCAATCGAGGAATTATGAAGACAGAAAAAAATGAACATTGAGAAAGAATACTTCATCCTCGACAGCGACGGGCTAAAACTTCAGGCATTTATCGCAATTCCGAAATCTGCGCCGAGGCCTATGCCATCCGTACAGATTCATCATGCGGGTGGCGGCCATGAACCGATTTATGAGCAGATGGCCGCGGAACTGGCCTCAAGGGGCATCGTTGGCATCACGATGATCCACCGCGGCTATCCCGGTTCAGAAGGCGAGATGGAGTACGGTAAAGGAGAGATTATCGATATAGGGAATCTCATTAAGGAAATGAAGGCCCGGCCTTATATCGACCCCAAACGAATGGGCATTATGGGGTATTCCCGGGGCGCTCATAATGCCATTTTATCGATCGAACGCTATGATGATTTTATCGCCGGCGCCCTGTGGAGTACGCCGACCGATATGATCGATCATGTTAAAATTAATCCATGGATTTCTTATATGTTCGGTGGGGCACCCGATCAGGTCCCTGCAGAATACCGCGTTCGGTCGTCTATCCTCTTTGTCGATCAGGTGAATTGTCCCCTTCTGTTAATCCACGGTGAAATGGATGATGTCGTGCCGGTACGCCACACGTTGCACTTATCCGAAGCATTGGAAAAACTGAATAAACCTTATGCGCTAAAAGTATTCCCTTCCGAAGGTCATATTTGGTCTATGTCCGGATTTGCAAATAACTGGAGGCTTACCATCGAGTGGTTTGAGCATCATTTTGAGCAAGGTTCCGGCTAGCTTTTTGGGGAACTGAATACTTTTGAAATTTCATCATCTGGTACATCAAAAATGCCTTCGTGCGGCGACAACGCTTCATTTTTAAAGAAATCCGGCAACCTATCGGTCGCGGGCCCCAGTCCGGCATCCCGATTAAAGGCCAATTCCTGCTCAAGCACCGATTTTCCGAGTGCGACTACATCTTCAAGGTTCCAATCCCAGCCATAAAAACTGTTTGCCAGTTTGGCCATAACCTCCGGTGTCGGCTCAGCCATTTGGCATAAGCCCATGGAATCATAGGCACAGGTGTTCATTTGCTTTTGTCGTGATATCTCTACCATCTCGGCTCTGTTTTCTGCATTAAAGATAATCACTCCGGTATGATCGGCTCCCTGGGGGTTGGTTGCGTATCCGATACCGGTGCCGATCTCCTTTCTGGGATCGTGAGCAGGTATCGCCTGCCCTTTGACAACCGGAACCCGGCTGAGGCCGAAAACACGGGCGGTAATCGCCGCCCCCTGGCCGAGGACCCTACCCAGGGCAGTACCTTTTCTGACCTCCTCGAGCAGTTTTAGGGCGCCTGGGCCGTCACCAAAAGTTAAAACACCGGCATCACCGGCCACTCCCAGAGCGGCGCCCATTTCCATTGTGTCCAGCCCCAGATCGTCACACATCTTTTCAAGATGCATGACCACATCGAGATCAGCAATACCCAAATTGGCCCCCAGCATGGCTGAAGATTCGTATTCGAAACCGGCGGTCAGAAACCTGCCATCTTTATCGTGCATGACGTTGGAGCAGCGTACAACGCACCCGGGCATGCAAATATGCCCAAAACTACCGCCTCGGGCGGCATTGAGTTCAGCAACACCCTTGCCACCGATTTGAGCGTTTCCTTCAAAAGAGCCGGCGGAAAAGTTTCGGGTGGGAAGCGCTCCGATTTTGCTCAGATAGGAAAGTCCGCCAACGGTTCCATATTTTGAAAAAAGGCCGGTGGCTTTATGTTCCAAAATATCTTTAGTAAATGCACGGCAGATTTCCTGAAAACCACTCTTATCTTTGGCCTGACGAACCTGGGCCGCGCCATCGTCTATGACAATGGCTTTGATTTTTTTTGCCCCCATAACTGCTCCCAGTCCGCCCCGGGCCGCATGCCGTGAGGGTCGGCCTTCCGGATCGGTCAGGGCCACACTGGCGGCAGAAAGGCGCATCTCCCCGGCCGGCCCGATGCAGATAATGCCGGCTTTTTTGCCATGGGTTTGGAGAAGTTTTGCTGTTGTTTCATAGTTCCCTAACCCGGCAAGCTCGGGACAGGGAATAATGTCAACACCATCTTTATCCAATTTGATGATATAGAGGCTCTCTTCAACCGGCATGCCATCTACAATTACAGCTTTGATACCCAATCGACCCAGTTTATGTCCGGCAGTGCCTCCGACATTGGCTTCTTTGATTCCTCCGGTAAGCGGGCTCTTGGCCCCAATGGAAAGACGGCCCGAATTGGGGGCAATACTGCCGGCCAGCAACCCGGGAGCACATATTAATTTATTGGCTTTGCTTAATGGATGGCAGGTGGGAGGTACTTCTGTGTTGATGATGTGAGAACTCAACGCCCGACCGCCCAACCGGGCGAGTTCAATCGGTGTATTCTCTGTTTTAGCGTGCAAATGATCCATATTGATTCGTATCATTTTATTCATGTTTGACTCCTTATCCATTAAATAATTCCGACCGTGGACCCCGACCGATAAAAAACAGCCCCATAAACAAAACCGGATAGAACTCGCCTTTGGGGCTGGGGTGCAAAACTTAAGTAACCGGTATAACGGGTGTTAACTTCAGCAAAATTTAGCAAAACTCGCGTTGAGTGTCAACCGGCATAAACAGCAACAAAATATGTTTTTATTTCAACGTGGAATGCAAAAATCATTTCACATTTTTTTATTAAAATAGGGGTTTACTTCCTTGACATCAAACATCCATTGATATAGGAGGAAGCCTGTAATTTAAAGGCCTTGAAGATCAACCCATCTTTATCGTTTATAAATAAAGGAGGAATAAACATGGAAATCAATGGATGCACCGCTATCGTTACCGGAGGCGCCTCGGGTCTGGGTGAGGCCACAGTTCGTTGCCTGGTCAATAATGGGGCCAACGCAACAATTCTGGATGTACAGGAAGACAGAGGTGAAAAGATTGCCGCCGAACTCGGTAATGCTGTTATTTTTTGCAAAACAGACATTACCGACGAAAAAAGCACGCAGGCAGCCGTAAACAAGACTTCGGATGTTTTTGGTAATATCCACTTTGCAGTTAATTGCGCCGGGGTAGGCTTTCCGGCTAAAGTTCTATCGAAACGAGGCCCCATTTCAATTGAACAATTCAGGCAGGTGATTGAAATTAATCTCGTTGGAACGATGATTGTGATCAAACTTGCGGCCGAAAAAATGGTGAACAATACACCCAACGCCGATGGTGAAAAGGGTGTCGTTATCAATACCGCATCTGTTGCGGCATTTGATGGCCAGATCGGTCAGGCAGCCTACAGTTCTTCCAAAGCCGGTGTTGTGGGGATGACGTTGCCGCTCGCACGTGAGTTTTCAGATTACGGGATCAGGGTCGTTACAATTGCACCGGGTCTATTTGATACCCCGATGCTTGCCGGGCTTCCGGAGGAAGCGAAGAAATCGTTAATTGCGCAGGTACCCTTCCCGAAACGACTTGGCAAGCCTTCTGAATATGCTCAGTTGGCAAAGCATATCATTGAAAATCCGCTGCTTCATGGTGAAACCATCAGGCTGGATCAATCGATCAGAATGGGTGCGAGATAATTCAGCCTTAGCGCATTGCCCGGCGATCAACAGCCTGCCGCGGCCGGGTCGGATTTCGGATTATTTGCAGTTCAAGGAGGTAACAATGAGTGTGGCGTTAATGAAATGGACAGGGCCCGATACGGTTTCCAAAGCGTTGGAAGCCATAAACGGTTGGAAAGCGTTTAAACCGGGTATGAATGTTCTGGTCAAACCGAACGTTGTTATGGGCGGTTCTGCTAAAATTTCATGTTCAGGCATTACAGCGTCGCCTGAAATTGT
>CAZSON010000026.1:17579-19572 GCA_964608375.1 uncultured Desulfobacter sp.
TGGGCGGTTCTGCTAAAATTTCATGTTCAGGCATTACAGCGTCGCCTGAAATTGTGGGCGAGGTCGTTCGATTGGTCCGGAAAATGGGGGCTAAAAATGTAGTCATTGCCGAGGGGTCTATTGAACTTCCGACCCTGAAGTTAGACACCGCCGCCGCCTTCAAATGGAGCGGCATTCAGGCTTTGGCTGAAAAAGAGAATATCCCTTTGATAGACCTGAACAAGGGGCCCCACCGCACATTCGAATTGAGTGACCATACAGAGATAGAGATCGCAGAAGCGGTGCTGGATGCAGATTTTGTGATCAATATTCCGGTCTTGAAAACCCACAACCAGACTGTTACGACGGTCTGTCTTAAAAATCTTAAAGGCTGTCTTTCTACTGAATCCAAGAAAAAATGTCACATGGAAACAGACCTGAATCGGGCGATTGCGGAATTTAACCAATTTATTCCCTGCCATCTAAATGTGGTCGATGCGCTGACCGCAACCGAAATCGGTCCTACTCCAACCGGCAAGAAGGACCAGGTAAAAAAGATGGGGCTTATCCTTGCGGGTAAAGAGCGGTTGGAATGCGATGTCGTCGGAAGTTTCCTGCTCGGATATCCAGCTGAAAAAGTGCCTCATATCGTACACTATGCAGAATTAATCAAAGGAAGCCTGAACCTGCAAGACATTACGATTATTGGAGAAGATCCCCGCCAATATCGTGTAAACCTTGAATATTTATCTACCTGGCTCGAAGACATGATGGAAAAATATGCGGTTGTCGGTATGAACATGCCGCCTTACGGCAACCGGCTTTGCTCGGCGTGCGGCTTTAACCTCTGGGCCGGTTTGTTTGCCTTTTGTAGAGCGCACCAGGGCACCGATATCAAAGGAGCGGAATTGTGTGCAGGCCTGGATGTTACACCGAGGAGTGACGTCCCCAAGCCTGTACTTCTCGGAAAATGCGCCATACAGGCAAACAAGGGGGTTAAAGGTGCAGTCAAAGTTCCCGGCTGCCCCCCGGATCCGGCCAAAGTCACTGAAATATTGACTAAAGCTTTAATTGAAGGTGAGATGCCGCAGCGATGCTGAATAAAATTATGGAAAAAAATACTCAGTGCAAAGAACGACGGTTATATAACCGCAAAAAGAATACCGATGTTTATCTCCTCCCCTCCGGAAGGCAATATCGCGTAGTGGTTGAAATGCAGGATGGGCTCCACCATATGCGTTTGGACATGATCGTAAATCAGCCTTCCCTCAGGATTAAGGAAATCAGATGTGAGATGCCGGGTGTGCCGGATGCCATATGTCGTAAGGCCGAGGACTGTCTTGCGCCGCTGATCGGCAAGCAGGTGGCCCCAGGAATCATGCATGGCATGGACCAGGTGACACGCGCAGGGTGCACCCATCTTATCAACCTGTTTCACGAAGCATGCTATAACCTGACCCAGGCACAAGGCGTGACCGGAAGAGAAGAGCTGCAGGCTGTTTTTCCGGGGATTGCGGAAGAGCAGCTCTATAAAATCTTTTTTTGGTTTCGGCCCGATATGAAAAACAGCTGCATTAGATACAACGACGATTCGCCTTTCCTGCAAAAGATCCAACAGGTTCAAGCGCCTGAAGGTGCGGAAAAGCTTCGCGCTATAGCCAAAGCAAAATAAGTACCCAGGATTTTTTCTTTCTGTATATTGGAAGGCCGTCTTCGACCAATTCTATGGCACCATCACCGTCACTGCTGTTACCGCCATCATAATTTGATCCCGGGTGCCGTCTTTCATAAGGCCGCCTTCTTCCAAAAGCCCCCCCTCCACCACCTCAATCTCTTTTTCCCCAAAGGGTATCACATTTAAAACTTCTTCCCGGACCACCTTTTCAGGAAAAGGGACGCCTATTTTAATCTTTACCGCCATCTCTTTCATGCTCGACAGCAGCTGACATTCATGCAGTCCCACCAGGGTGCAGCGGTGAATAGCGTCGGTGACCGCCCGGACAGCGCATTTGGT
>CAZSON010000027.1:0-19471 GCA_964608375.1 uncultured Desulfobacter sp.
TTGGATCAAAATACCCGTTCCCCTCAATCACATACGCAAATACCTTATGACCCTTTTTTACCGGGTGTTCAAAATTGGTGTCAGGGGCTAATGTGACATCAAGATAGGTCACATCAACGACCAGATCACGAACCGGGCCGATGACACCGTTCACCTCACCGCAGATGATCTTGATATTCACATTTTTTTTAACCGTAACCGTGGGAATTTGCCCGGCCTGAATGTCTCTGTATCTGGGATCGATCATTTTCTGAGATGCTGGGAGGTTCACCCACAGTTGAAATCCACAGGTTCTCCCCTCAAACCGCTGGGGCATCTCTTGGTGAATAATGCCGCAGCCGGCGGTCATCCATTGGACATCTCCCGATCCGATGGTGCCGCTGTTTCCAAGGCTGTCTCCGTGTTCGACCGTTCCACGGAGCATGTACGTGACGGTTTCGATTCCCCTGTGCGGATGCCATGGAAATCCCGCCAGATAGTCGTCTGGGTTTTCCGAGCCAAAATGATCCAGGAGCAAAAAAGGGTCAAGCAGGGGCACCTCCCTGTTTCCAAAGACCCTGTTTAGACGAACGCCGGCGCCCTCTATAGCCGGTTGACTTTTTAATATTTTCATTATGTTTCTAACTTTCATCTCTTACTCCTTGTCGGCATCAACCTTTGATTGATCAATTGCTAGCATATGAAAAGCTTCGATATCCCCGGGTGCCCCATGCCTATTGCAATAAGCATTTTATCGATTTTGTATTGAAATGTCAAAATATCATATTCCTATCGCCGGTATTGCGTTTTATTGTTATTTTTTATATCAATCGGCTACTGCAAAAACCGGTGGTAATAAATGCAAATAAAAAAGAACTAAACTAAAACAATTTTAAAGAGAGGGGAAAATGGCAAAACCTGAAGAGATGTATCAATGCCAGACGGTAAATTGTGGATATATTTATAACCCCGATAAGGGTGACAGGAAAGGAAAAATCCCTAAGGGCACCTTTTTTAATGATCTTCCGGATGACTGGAAGTGCCCTGTTTGCGGCGCAGGCAAGAAGATGTTCAAACCGCTTGCAGGACCCGGTGCAGCTTCTTAACACAGCCTATCACGAGGTCTTCTCTGATAAACCGATGGGTATGCTCTTTTTTATAAAAGTGTAAATTTCTCTTTCGGTGGATTGAAGTATCCGTTTTTCAGTCCGGGAAATGACTTCTTTACCAGCTTAATCAAATTCTTCATGCCGATCGGCTTTCCCTGTTTTGAAACACCATTCATGATTTTCAAGTACCGAACAGGATCAAAATTCAAATTTCGCCATTGAATCATGTCAATCTCTTGCCCTTTTATAAAAGCCAAAAGCGCATCAATCTCCTCAGGGGTATCGGTGAATCCGGGGGTATTGAGATAATTTATCGATATAAATTTTCTTTCACGACCTGCTACCGCTATGCTCTCTGTAACATCTGAAAACGTGTAACCGTTTGGTCTAAAATAGGCATGATAACATTTTTTTCTCACGCTGTTCATGCTGATGCGGACACTGTCGAGGCCTGCTGTGAACAGTCTTTTTAAAATATCGGGTTTACTCCCGTTTGTATTGATGTTGATGGTCCCTTTTTTGGTTTTTGAACGGATGCTGCGGATAGCAGGCTCGATGACCTCTGCCGATAAAAGGGGGTCGCCCTCACATCCCTGTCCGAAACTGATGATACTTTTATCTACTTTTTGAATATGTTCCAATGCGACTTCTGATATTTCTTCGGGTGATGGCACAAATGAGATTCTCTTTTGACTGATCGGAATATCGCCTGTTTTTTGCAAAGAAATACATCCCAGACACCTTGCATTGCATCTTTTAGATGTTGGCAAGGGTGCTTCATACCGCTTTAAAAAAAAATTTTTCCCGGCCGGGCAACCATAGGTAAGGGCACACGTTTCCAGATGCATTCTCAGCCGGTTTTCCGGCATTTTTTTTCTCATATTCTTTATGCCGGAAATGATTTTTTGCTTATTCATCAATCTGAGATCCTGCCGCCTTTCCCGGTCAACACGGATGGCTGCGCTTCTGAATCGCCCTTTATGCCACCCCACTGCACCGTAAGAAAAAAGGGGGAGATATCCGGCATTTTTCTTCTCTTTATAGGCGCTCACACAGGAAATAACGTAACCGGGTGAATTAAAGACCGCGACCGGAAAAATTTCCTCACCGGGCATCTGAGGGTTTTCGGTCAGAATTTCGAAGCTTCCGGTGCGGATATTGTATAGCATCGGTTTACGGTCCGGTAGAAACATCAGCTCGCTTCCAAAAGGCATATGAATGGTTTCATTTAATTTCAGGGGGACCAGGGAGCGCCCTTCCATCCCAACGGCAGCATATCCTTGCAGGTCAAATATTTTTCCCTCCTTATTTGAAACAACAGCTGTGATCAGCCGGGAGGGTTTTTTAACCGCTTTTTCCATGGTTCTTTAGAGAGCAATATGGCCTTTTTGCGAATTCATCACGATTTTAAACGGGGAGATTGCGGATGACCATCAGACGTATCTCGCTCATATCCTCCATTGCATAGCGGATGCCTTCGCGCCCCAAACCACTCTCTTTTACCCCTCCATACGGCATTTGATCCGCCCGCCAGGATGGGATGTCACCTATGACGACTCCTCCCACCTCCAATCTGTGCCAGGCATGGTGCGCCTTATGAATATCCCGGGTGAAAACCCCGGCCTGCAGGCCAAAAATACTGTCGTTCACTTCCTTTAATGCGGCATCAAAGTTCTTAAATGAAGAGATAACCGCAACAGGGCCGAAGGCTTCTTTTGCACAAATCATTTCATTTTTAGGCACATCTTCAAGCACTGTCGGCTCCAGCATCGCACCAGCCCGTTTCCCACCGCAAAGAAGCTTGCCGCCATGATCTACAGCGCTATTTATCCAGGATTCCAGACGCGACGCTTCTTTTTCGGATATCATCGGTCCGATAAAAGTCTCTTCATCCATCGGATTTCCCATCTTTAAGGAGCGCGCAGAGGCAACGAACTTGTCCGTAAAGATCCGATACACCCTATGATGAACCATAATCCGTTGAACGCCGATGCAACTCTGACCCGATTGATAAAAGGCGCCGGAGATGATGCGGGAGATCGCATCATCCAGGTCGGTGTCCTCATCAACAATGCAGGCGGCATTGCCGCCGAGTTCGAGCACGACTTTCTTCTTTCCGGCCCTGGATTTGAGGTCCCATCCCACTGCAGGCGATCCGGTAAAGCTTAACAGCTTGAAGTGTTCATCTTCAGAAAACATCCGGGCGCCGTCTCTTTTGCAGGGAAGAATCGAAAAAGCGCCTTTGGGGAGATCAGTTTCCGCGAGGGTTTCTCCTATGATAAGGGCTCCGATCGGCGTCAAGCTGGCCGGTTTGAGAACGAACGGACAACCGACCGCCAGCGCAGGGGCAACCTTGTGTGCAGCAAGGTTCAGGGGAAAGTTAAATGGTGATATAAAAGAGCACGGACCGATCGGCACCCGTTTCCACACCGAGACGTATCCGTCTGTCCGGGGGCTTCGATCAAGCGGTGTGTATTCCCCTGTTATCCGCACCGATTCTTCGGCCGCGATTTTAAATGTATCGATCAACCGGGTCACTTCACCGCGGCTGTCTTTGATCGGTTTTCCAGCCTCAATACAAAGGGCCCGCGCAAGTTCTTCCGCTCTTTCGCTAAATCGGATTACACAATGCTCGAGAACCGCCTGTCGCTGGTATGCCGGCATCTCCCGCATCGGCCGAGTTGCCTTCACCGACATACGAATAGCTTCACCGATGGAATCTTCATTCGCCATGGCCACACGGGTTGCAACATCACCTGAAAATTTATCGATTACCTCAAGATCGGTATTCGGCATGAGCGGCTGATTGGCCAGATAAAACGGATAATTTTCTTTTAGCATTGTTTTTTCCTTATATTGGGCATTGAATATCACCCAGCCGGTCTGTAAGTTTTGTATTTTCACGATAGTCGATCGGGACAGACAGAATAACCGGCACCTTGCATGTAAACGCATTCTTAAGGGCTGGAACCAAATCTCCGGCGTTTTCCACCCGCATACCCACGCATCCAAAAGATTCCGCCAGTTTTATGAAGTCGGGATTGTTGAAACGCAAATCTGTGGATTTACCGAATTGATTCTCCTGTTTCCATTTAATAAGACCGTATTCATTGTCCTCCCAGATCATTATCACTATGTTGGCGCCGATACGCCGTGCGGTTTCCAGTTCCTGCACGTTCATTAAAAAAGCGCCATCACCACAGATGGCCAGTATGTTCCGTTTTGGATAGACCAATTTGGCGGCAACCGCACCCGGAAGGGCGAATCCCATGGAACAAAATCCGTTTGGAATAAGGCACGTGTTTGGTTCATCACAATGATAGTATCGCCCAACCCACATTTTGTGCGCACCCACATCACTGAGCAAAATATCACATGATCCCATGACCTCCCGGACATCCCATATTACCTTTTGAGGGCGGATAAACCCCTTGGTATCGTCTTTGCTGTGTTTTGCAAAATCTTTTAACATTTCTTTTCGCAACTCGCCTTGCTGGCATAGATCATATGGCAATATGCCTTCTTTGAGGCGATTGTTCAGCATCCAGAGCGTATGTGCCAGATCTCCTGTAATTTCAACATCCACCCGATAATGGTCATCTGTCTCGGCAGGCAGAAAATCGATATGAATGATTTTCCGGTCCTTGTTGTAACAATGATGCTTGTTCCAAAATTGCGGAAGATATTCTACAACATCGTATCCGAGGGTAATAACCAGATCCGCCTCATCCAGCGCTATCCATGCATAATCCTTTGACTGAAGACCGATGGTAAACAAACAATACGGCGCTTGGCGCGAAACAGAACCTTTTCCCATAAATGTGCTGATGACACCGATTCCGGTCCTTTCTGAAAAAATCCGCAGTTGCTTTGATGCCCGTTTTCGAATAGCGCCGTTTCCCGCCAGAATAATTGGCCGTTTCGCTTTTGAAATGAGCTCGATAGCCTGATCCACCACCTTGTCATCTGGAACAGGGCGACGGAACTGGTGAACCGGTACCGCTACATGCTCTACTTCATAGGCTGCAATATTATCTGCCAGCTCAATATGACAGGCACCCGGTTTTTCCATTGTCGCCAGCTTAAATGCCTTGCGGACGACCTCCGGGATGTTCATTGAGTGCAAAATCGGTTGGGCCCATTTGGTGATCGGGTGGAACAACCCGACGATATCCATATGCTGATGGCTTTCTTTGTGTTGACGGCGGCTGTCCGCCTGACCGGTGATGGCAACCACCGGCGATCGATCCATATTGGCATTGGCAACACCGGTTACCAAATTAGTTGCACCCGGCCCCAACGTTCCCAAGCAAACCCCTGCTCTGCCGGTTAACCGTCCATAAACATCTGCCATAAAAGCCGCTCCCTGTTCATGCCGGCACAGAATGAATTTGATCGAAGACTCTCCAAGAGCCATCATAAAATGTGCATTTTCCTCTCCGGGAACCCCAAATATATATTCAACACCCTCGTTTTCCAAACATTTCACAAAAAGTTGCGCAGCATTCATACGTCAATCCCTCGAAATGAAAAGTTTTTGGGTCGATATTACATCTGTGACTTTAAAGAGTAATGAACCTTATATAGCAATTGTATATGTGACTAACATGGGCAGCAGAAAAATTCAAGGCACTCGACGTCTATACAAACTCCCACAATTTTAATAAAAAACGAATGAACGACAGTTTCCTGTTGCAAAACTTTCTTGACTGTTTTACCCAACTGACTGATAATAAAGGTGTAAGCTCAAGCTTTGATGAACTCGTAAAAAGTCCATATTGCTCTCTAAATGACCATTTTGGGACGTTTTGATAGATGTTACTAAATTTCAAGAACTCGTCGTAACCTCCTCAAACAACTTGAAATTCTTAACGTAACATCTATCAAAACACTTTATCCCAAAATGCTCAAAGTCGTTCGCAAATGACTTTTTACGAGACTGTCAATCTTAACGAAAAGGAAATCAATTTAGATGGCATTTTCAATCGCACTGGCCGGAAAAGGTGGAACAGGAAAGACCACCCTGGCGGGGTTACTGATAAAATATCTTGTTGCAAAGGGTAAGACGCCTATTCTGAGTGTCGATGCAGATTCCAACGCAAATCTGAATGAAGTACTGGGCCTTGAAGTTTCAGATACATTGGGAAATGCCCGCGAAGAAATGAAGAAAGGAAAAGTTCCGCCGGGCATGACCAAGGATGTATTTATGTCGATGAAACTGGAACAGGCCGTTGTAGAATCAAAGGGGTATGATCTGGTTGTCATGGGGCAACCCGAGGGAACGGGCTGCTATTGCGCTGCAAATACACTCCTTTCAGGGTTTCTGGAGCGGCTTACCGATAATTACCCCTATATCGTTATGGACAACGAAGCCGGTATGGAACATATCAGCCGCTTGACCACCAAGAACGTCGATATTCTTTTGATCGTTTCTGATACCTCCAGGAGAGGGATTCAGGCAGCGCTTCGCATTAACGCCCTCTCAAAAGATCTCAACATCGGCGTCGGGGAAAGCTATCTGGTCATCAATCAGATCAAAGAGCCACCATCTGATATGCTTTTGGACATGGTGAAAAAAGACGGCCTGAAACTGGCAGGGACAGTGCCGGAAGACAAGATGATATATGAGTATGATCTTAAAGGAGATCCGACCATCAACCTGCCTGAAAACAGTCAGGCAGTGCGGGCTGCTTTCGAGATTTTTGATCATATTGTTATATAATCAATCTATTGATGCTGAAAATATGAAAAAAACAGGGTTTTTATTTGATAAAAAATTTTTACTGCATAAAACCGGCCCATATCATCCTGAGACACCCGAAAGGCTTGAAGCGATTTATAAGGGGATAGAGGCGGCGGGGCTTCTTCCAAAGCTCACTTTGATTAAGACCAGTCGTGCAGACTTAAAATGGATCGAAACTATCCATGATAAACACTACATTGATCGCTTTAGCAATGCCTGCATCGCAGGTTGCAATACACTCGATCGTTCCGATAACCAGATGTGCAAAGAAACTTATGAGACAGCGATCCTGGCTGTGGGCGGCATTCTGGATACGGCAAATATGGTGATGAAGGGAGAAATCGACAATGCGTTCTGCGCTGTGAGGCCCCCTGGGCATCATGCTGAGCATGACCGGGCCATGGGTTTTTGTTATTTCAACAATGTGGCGATAGCAGCGCGGTATCTGCAGATTGAATGGGGAGTTAAAAGGATCGGTATCATCGATTTCGATGTCCATCATGGAAATGGAACGCAGCACCTTTTCGAGCGTGACCCTGCGGTGTTTTACTACTCCATTCATCAGCATCCCTCGTTTGCTTATCCCGGTACGGGTCGAGAGTTTGAGGAGGGAAATGGAGATGGTCTGGGTTTTACAAAGAACTCACCGATTTTACCCGGACAGGGTGATGAAGCATACGAACTCTCAATAAAAAAAGACCTCCTGCCGGAATTTGAAAAATTTGGCCCTGAAGTCATCATTGTTTCAGCCGGCTTTGACGCGCATGTGGATGACAAGATGTCAGACGTAAATCTCTCAACAGAAGGATTTTCCTGGATAATGAAAATGATTGTCAACATGGCGGAAAGGCATGCAAACGGAAAACTGATTTCCGTGCTTGAGGGTGGATACTCAATAAAGCATCTTCCTGAGTTGGCGAAGAATCATGTTGAGATTTTGCTTAATGGAGGAGAAAATGTTTATTAGCAAATCAATGACAAGGGATGTTGTTACCACTGATAAGAAAGCAAATATCTTGGACGCAAAGGATAAAATGATAAATCACAAAATTCGACACCTACCGGTTGTTGAGCGTGACAATCGCCTCATCGGTATCGTTTCGGATCGCGACATCAGAAGCGCCATGCCATCTATTATCCTGCACGATTACAACAGCAAGGAAGAAAGGGAAAAACTATCAAAACTTAAGGTGGCGGATATCATGAATCCTGACCCTATCACCATCTCTCCTTCATTTACGCTCCAGGACGCCCTTTTGCTTCTTCAGAAGACAAAGGTCGGCGTACTGCCGGTTGTAAATGAAAACGGTATCTTAAAGGGTATTATCGGTGTCCGGGATCTTATACAGGCCTTTATCAACGTTCTCGGTATAGGAGAACCCGGAATGCTGCTCGGCATTGTTGTGGAAGAACAGATAGGCAAAATGAAAGAAATTGTTGACGCCGTCACTGAAGAAAAAATTTCTTTTGGAAGCATCCTTGTAGCGAAATACTGGGATGAGGAAAAGCGGGCAGTCTTTCCCTACCTTCTGACTAAAGATATCAGTCGAGTTAAGAAGAAACTGGAAAAGATGGGATTTACTCTGATTGATCCTTTGCAGTGGTATTTAGAGCAGTTGCCCAAAACAAGCTGAATTGAAAAGTGATGAACTCGTAAAAAGTCCATATTACTCTCTAAATGACCATTCAAAACCCTTTATCCCAAAATGCTCAAAGTCGTTCGCAAATGGCTTTTTACGAGACTGTCAAAATTGCCGGAGGCAAAATCAAAACTGATGAAAAAATCGTTTGGAAATTTCTAAATGTTGATTAAATGTTGGGGGTCTCGGGGTTCCATTCCTGTATCAGGACAGGGTTATTTCAAATACGGTGGGGATACCACCTGCATGGAGATCAGGACAAAGAGCAACGACATTATCATCATTGATGCAGGTACCGGACTTCGACGCTTCGGCAATCACTTAATTGAAGAGGGGCAATACCAATATCATCTTATTCTCACGCATGGCCACTGGGATCACATAATGGGATTTCCTTTTTTCAAGCCGTTGTTGTTTAAGCAGGCCCGATTATATATGCACAGCGGTTCTTTTCACAAGCAATACCCAAAAAAAATGCTTTCCCGGGTCATGTCGCCCCCCAACTTTCCGGTAAAATATTCAGAAATTGAAGCGACTATTTATTATGAAGATGATCATCCTGAACAGTTTGAAATCGGCTCAGTAACCATTCTGCCGATCCCGCTCAGCCATCCTAATGGCGGCCATGGGTACAAATTCATCGAAAATGGCAAATCGTTTGTTTTTTTAACCGATAATGAACTAGGATTTATTCATCCGACCGGTCTTTCGTTTGAAGCCTATCTGGAATTTGCTTCAGGTGCCGATTTTCTTATTCATGACGCTGAATTTACACCGCAGGAATATAAAAATACGATCAGTTGGGGGCACTCGGTTTATACCGATGCGCTAAAACTATCCTTTGAATCGGGTGTCGGGCGGCTGGGCCTGTTCCATCTGAACCAGGAAAGAACAGACAGCGAGATGGACCAGATCGTTGAAAGCTGCAAACAAATGATAGATGAAAAGGGTCACAATCTCGACTGTTTTGCGGTGGGCTCTGACATGTCCTTCGAGGTTTCGTAAAATAATAAAAAAATCCGTTTGAACGTTACAAGGACTATGGATGACCTAATTGATAAAAAGGTTATAAGCAAAAAACACATAAGTACTTATCACTAATCAAAAAACCTCGCTAACCTGACAATGCCTAAATTCATGTGTCCCGCTCCTCTACTAAGAAGAGATGAATATACCTTGGATCCAGTTCTTTTTCATAAACGGCCCCATATTCATTTTCTATTTCATCAAAGATGTTTTCGAATGTTTTTCCCAATCTGTCGGTAATTTCATAATCGATGAGACCGGTTTTATCTGAAAGCCAATTTAAAAAGGCTTTTTTCATCGACATTTTTATCTTACGCGGTTTTTTCTCATCGACCCACAGATCTATAAAAAAGTTTTTAACCTCAGAAAAAGATATCGGTCGGAACAGTTCTGATCTGTTTGATATCCTGCCGCTTTCCAGGTGATCCATAGCCCAAAGGGTAAGGACTAAATTCTTATGGCTGAGCAGACTGTAAGAGCAAACCGGATCCAATTTAATCTCCATCAAGGAAAGAAGATTGTCAAAATAAATGATTTGGTCTAAAGCGCCTCTGGTCCATTTTATGTCTTCCATGGAAACAAATTCTCTGTAAAGCAAACCACTTTTGTAATTGTCATAACAAAGCGGCCGTTTGATCAATAGCCCGCCAAGAACACCCAGCCATTCTTCACCCCAAAAACTCAGAGGCAGCCCTACGTTTTCAAACCAGCTTTTTTTTCGCCATTTTTCTGCCTGCCATTTCAGTTTAAGGGTAAATCCGAAACCGGCTCTGAATATCTGATAAAGTGGAAACTTGGTGATGAATGCCGCGGCATGGCCGGTGTCAGAGGCTTGATCCTTGCTCGTGAGTCCCTCTAAACCGATAGTTAAATACCCACAGGCCTTTTGGACGATCTTTTTTAACTCCTCCCTTTCTCGAATCGTCTTATGATCCGCAGCGATTATCCGATTGCACAAACCGGCAAATTCCGTCTGAATCTGCTGGAGAATTTCATCTTTTTCAATCCTTTTCAAGGCAAGCGTAAAAAGATTATCTTCCTCCAACATGCCGGTATGATAGAGCGGAACCGGAAGATGCAACTGGTGGGAATTGCTTAAAAACGATTTTACGCCCTGTCTGTTAAACTCGCTAGTATCCATCGGCTGGTAGATTCCGATGGCCTCATCAAAGGGTAGAAAACCTTTTTCCGCCAGCCGCACATTCCGCAAGCGATAAGTCTCCTCTTCCGATTCTGCCGGGATTATAGAAGATGCTTCGAGTAAAACCTTTTGATAGGTGACATGGTCATAGTCTGCAATCCGGCGAATAAGTGTCGATAGGACTTCTTTACGTTGTTCGTTATAGCTGTCATCGGATTTAATCTCAAAAGGGCGATCAATAAACCGTATATAAAATATGCCATCCAGGGTGATAAAATCTTTCCTAAAAACAGATGGATCCTGATCATGTTCTCTTATCCTGACTTCGATATTATGAAACAGATAAAATTCAAAAAAGTCGATTTTTTCTTCCAGTACCCACTTTAGGAAACGATTCGAATCGGATCTCAAGAGCAAATCAAACCACTTTGTCACCGCCTTGATTTCTATCCGATCTTTCTCCCAAACTTCTAAATCCAGTATATATTCCCACTGCCGATTGGACGCAAGCGACAGCAGATCAATTGCGTCCCCGAGTCCAATATCGTTTACCAGGAAGTAAAAATCTTCTTCGGGGAATGAATGAACGAGGGGAGTCGGCTGAGGAGCTTCGAGTATTTCTTTTAGAGCCTTTTCAGGCGTCAATGAAAGGATTTCCACTCTTTTCTTTTTAAGTGCGGCGATTCGCGCGAGATGAGTTCGATCGGGTATGTTCTTTTTCATTTGACCATTTTTATTAAACCATCATTTTTTCCATGTAGCGAGTATGATCATTCCGATCAAGACTGCCGCTAAAACCAACATTGATCCTGAAAAGAGATTTGAAAATAAGATATTGCCCACTCCAAAACAGAATGAATAGATCGTTGCCGCACCCAATGTCCAATGAAGCACAGATCTTTTAAAATACGGATTCCATCCGATATCCGGATATTTTTTATATATAGGTCCCCAAAAAGTGGGAAAAGGTTTAACTTTAGCACAAAACTTCATCAGGTGATCCTCTGATGTCGGTTTTGTGAAAAAACAGACCGTGATCCATGATGCTGTGCACAATAAGACCACAATCAAAAACCGATACTGCCAATCGAGATGGGGGATCCTGTCCCAGTAACCGATCATTTTTCCAAATTTGGGCGATAAAAGGGTGCTCGAAATGCCGGATGCCGCTAGTGCTGCGATTTCTGCCCATGCGTTTACGCGCCACCAAAACCATCTGATAACTACAACAATTCCATAGCCGGCGGTGAGCATCGACATATAGTACCAGGCGTCACTGACCGAATCAAGATGATAGGCAATGGCGACGGCAAATGTAAGCATCAAAACCGTGCTGATCTGGGATGCCCTGACATAATGCTTTTCTGAGGCTCTTTTCTTGATAAAACGACGGTAGATATCGTTTAACATATAAGAGGCGCCAAAATTGATGTGGGTATCAACGGTGGACATGAAGGCCGCCATCAGCGAAGCCAGCATCAGGCCGAGAAATCCCGTTGGCAGCAGTTTAACAACCAGCATTACATAGCCTGCCTCTGCCAGTTTCAGCTCAGGGTACGACACGAGTGAAACCATGGCCACGAATATCATCGGCCAGTAGTTGAATCCAAAGGCAATCAGTGCAAAAAATATGGTCGCAAAGGTTGCATGTTTTTCATCCTTTGATGCGATGATCCTCTGGGTAATGGCCGGAGGAGGATTTCCCCACCATTTTAAAGAAATAAAAACGACAAATGTCACAAAAAACGGTGTGCCTACAGATGGGAAGAAACTCAAGCGTTCAGTAGCAACCGCCGTTCCATACCGGTTGATCATTCCGGCGATTAAATTTTCCATTCCGCCGATATGATTCCAGGCAAAGACAGCCAAAATCAACGATCCGGCCGATCCAATCACAAACTGGAAAAAATCAGTTGCAGCGATTCCCCATAAACCCGATATGGTGGTGTAAAATAATGTAAAAAAAAGAATTGAAAAAAGAACGAAATCCGGGTTGGATCCAGGCATCACGACCGCAGCAACTGTCCAGACCGCCTTGATGATCCAGCCCAGAGTAATTGCATTGGCCAAAATACCGAAATATACTCCTTTAAATCCTCTCAGAAAAGCAGCTGGCCTGCCGTCATAGCGCAGTTCGATCAACTCAGCGGTGGTGATGATCTCGGATCGTCGCAACAAAGGGGCAAATATAAATGCCCCCAGAGCGCCAGCTCCGCCCATCACGAAGGACCACGCATACCATACCCCCGGGATTCCATCTTTGGCAATAAGTCCGGTGATGCCTAAGGGGGTATCGATAGCAAAGGCCGAAGCGATCATGGACATACCCGCTAGCCACCATGGAAGAGTGCGGCCGGAAACAAAGTAGTCGTTCACACTTTTGAGCGCCCGTTTTGAAAAATAGACTCCCAAAAGGAGACTAAAAACCAGATATATGAAAATGATGCTCCAGTCGATAATTGGCAGTTGCATGGGATTTCTGGGAGCGAAATTAATATCTATTTTCTGCGTCATTTCCCAGCACTTTTTGGGAAGTTACCCAGATATTATTTGACAGTCTCGTAAAAAGTCATTTGTGAACGCCTTTGAGCATTTTGGGATAAAGCGTTTTGATAGGTGGTGCGTTAAGAATTTCAAGCTGTTTGAGGAGGTTACGACGAGTTCTTGAAATTTAGTACTACCTATCAAAACACCCCAAAATGGTCATTTAGAGAACAAAATGGACTTTTTACGAATTCATCCTACTTAACCGGTTCAAATTCCTTGAGTTGATTTGGAGTAACAATCGAACCGTATGCATCTTTTAGGGAGACAAGCCCCTTTCGTTGCTCATTGAGAATTTGAAAGAACGTTTCCGGAATATTCGACTCTTTGCGGTATGCCTGCAGTTGCAGGCCTATTCTGGCAATGATATGATCAACATAGAGAGAAAACTGTTTTACATAAAGATCCTCCGTATATTCCTTGCCGATTATTTCCCGGAAAAGCATCTTGAGATCTCCATACAGAGGAAGAAGTCCAATTGGCGTTTGAATAACATCCACTTCATCGTATACTTTTTTTTCAAGCCAGCATAACCAGACTTTTACATCCCTTTTTTCCCCCAAAAGAGCCTTGGAATCACCGCCCCTGGCTTCGTCTGTTAAGAAAAAATTTAATCCCGCCATGACAGGTTGCCTATCTTTTGCAATTTTCTCATTCCCGAAAAACTTAAACTGGGCCTCCATATAATTTCCCAGCGATCCTGGTATAAATGGCGCGTTCCCCCAAGGCTGACGTCTGACACCGGTAGCCCCGACCTCGGTGGCTGTTGCAGCAGATACAATACAAGCGCCAATGATAACACCAGAGTCGGGATTTTTTGCTGCCCAAACCGGTGGCATGGTATCGCTATCCCTGCCACTGTATGTGATAATCCTTGTTTCCACACCTTTTGGGTCTTCTGCTATTTCAGAATAATTTGCAAGGGCCGTTGAAGAAAGTGTGCACCGCGAATTTGGATGAGATATCGGAACTTCTGATCCATAATCATCCAGCAAACCCCTTTTCCAGGGTCCTTGGAAATTAATCCCTGCAGATGGCATTTCTTCACCGTTCCCACTCCATTGCGGTGTGCCGTTTTCGTCAATAAGAACATTGGACCATATCACCTCTGTTCCGGGTTGCCTGAGACATTCCATGAGGGTGGGGTCCCCTTCGCGGTTAACATCTTCTAAAATTCCGAATATACCGCACTCTGGATTGATCGTTCGGATAATCCCCTCATGGTCTATCCACATTTGGGCCAGATCATCACCCACAAAATAATCGCCGGCCATGGCTGCAGTGGTTTTTCCACATCCGCTGGGAGCCGCCCCGACAACCCATGTGGCCCGACCTCCGGGAGCTTTGATACCGGTGATGAACATATGTTCAGAAAGCTCAACTCCTCTTTTTTCATAAACCGCCCTATCAACGGAGAATCGATGGTTTCCTTTTTTTAATAGCATCGTATTACCGGCATATGTGCAATTGATGCTATAAGTCGTTTGATAACTTCGATCCATGTAGACCCGTGCATGGGGCAAATCTTCGGGCCGGTTTAAACCTTGACTGTGTATGTTGGCATAAAAATGGCCTAATTTATCAATCGATCTGTCAAAATCAGAAAAGGCATTCCTGTAAAGTAGATTCGCACTGTGGATCACATAGGCAGAACTCGTTATCTCCAGCGCCGGATTTGCTACAGGTGAACCGACAGGACCCCGAATATAAAATCCGATGATCATGGTTTTTCCCTTCATAATGCCGGTCATCTTCTCCTTTATATCAAGGAGTGCGTCTGCCCGGTCTATTTTGTTAGCAAGGGAGTTGATCTCTTCACCTGGATTTGCAATGTAAAAGGTACGATCGATAATCCGTCCTTGTTCCTCTTTAAGATCAAAATGGATTGTATGCCCTTTCATGGGGAGTTTGGATTCTTCACTGTTTATTACGGCCAGTTCTTTGACATACGCTATATCAGCTTCAGACCCGGTATTGATAAAAACCGTTTTCGGGTCACACACGGCGATCGCATTGGCAATCTTAGTAGCGACCTTTGGATGGGTGATTTTTATTATCTTGGAAAAATTTACCCCATCCATTTTGTTTTCAAACATCTTCAGGGAGGATTTAAAAGATGTAATTCCACCAATCGCCTTTATGATATCAATCCCGATTTCTCTTTGAAGCATCCGATATTCTTTCTTTCTCAACAGGTTTTTAATCCGGCCGCTAATCGCTTCCTACAATAATATCATTTAAATTTCTCTTGGGCACATGATGCACACCCTGCTCGTCCACCCAGTAGTGAATACTGCCATCTGAACCCACTTCCTCTATTACGACCTGCTCTTTAGGTTTTCCAATGGCAAGGACCAGGAGTATCTTATACTGCGCAGAGATATTAAGAATGCGCCTTAGTTTATTTCGGTTTATCGAACCGACCATGCAGCCTGATAAACCCATTTCTCTTGCCCCCAAGAGAATGCTCTGACTTGCAATACCGTGATCGCATCCAAAATTCTTTGTTTTACCGGTATCGCCGAGCACAACAATGTAAGCGGGAGGCCTTTCCCCTTCTTTGGGTCCGGACCATTCTTTGATGTAGCCTTTCCATTTAAGGCAAGTGAAAATTTGATCGTTTTGCTGTGGGATAGATGAAAGAATATAGCTCAGAGGCTGCAAATTGGCTGCAGAAGCGGAAAGCCTCCCAAGGTTTACCAACTCTTTCAATGTTTCCAACGTCACCGCCTGGTTCTGGTAGAATCTCCGGCAGCTTCTGTTTCTTCGGACAAGATCTGCAATCATTTTAATCTCCCTTCTCAAGTTTCGCACCTGATATTTTAAGGAAATTCGCATCAGGCATAGGGTGAAAAGAAATTTTATTTACCCCACACCAGATGGGGCACCGTGCCCCATTGGGGGTGCAAAACTTGAGTCCCTTACATATAAATCTTTTTTTAAACCGGCATATTATGGCAAATCCAAATTAAGACGGCGTTAAATTCATTTTTAAGAGACATTAAAGCCTTACCTCTATGACTGACACGGCCC
Organism: uncultured Desulfobacter sp.; assembly: GCA_964608375.1. GTDB lineage: Bacteria > Desulfobacterota > Desulfobacteria > Desulfobacterales > UBA2156 > UBA2156. The sequence goes on from CAZSON010000027.1 coordinate 16,216, forward strand.
TTTTCCTTTCGGGTCAATTCTGCAAAGGTCTTTTGAAGCGGAGGATAGTAAAAAATAGGATCATACCCAAAACCATTTTGACCAGCGGGTTTAGCGGCGATCAGGCCTTTGCAATCTGCGGTATATGTCAACGCATTCCCGCCTGGAGCGGCAATGGAGATGACACATTTAAAGACCGCCTTTCTATTTGACCTGTCCTTCATTTCCATCAAAATCCTGGCGCATTTCTGTTCATCGGTTGCATTTTTTCCTGCGTAACGTGCGGAATGGACGCCTGGTAACCCGCCAAGTGCTTCCACCACAAGCCCTGAATCATCGGCCAAGGCCGGAAGACCGAGCACTTTTGATGTGAAGTTCGCCTTTTTAAATGCATTCTCCTCAAAGGAATTTCCATCCTCCTTCACACCCGGTATAGCGTCGAATTCTTCCAACTCCATTATTTTAACAGAATAATCTTTTAATAGATCCCGGATTTCATAAATTTTGCCCTTGTTTGTTGTGGCAATCACCAACGGTACCGGCTGATCCATGAAAACCTCTTTTTTATGATATTAAAACCAGGGGTCGCACATTTGATTTTTATAAAAACTTTTATTATAAATCATGGGGTATTCTTTGTAAAGCTTTTTCAAAATATGAATCGAATCAATGGGTTAATAGATAGCATCATATTTTCACCGGCCATCGTCACCTATAGAGATGAGGTAATCGAACAGGCGCGTCTATTTACCGGATGGTTTGATATGGATGGCACTTACGCGATGCGGATAAATATTTAAGACAATATACCGGTGAGGTGATGTTCAGTCTCACCCCCCCCCTTGGGTATCATGAAGATTTAATAGCGAGGGGTGAAGCATTTATTCGCAAATTAGTCGCCGGTTAAAGGTTCTTCAATCTGCCAGTAAACAATTTTATTCATCATCCAATCCACTAAAAAATAGAGGATCAAGGCGACGGTAACAAGCAGGGCCAGCGCTGCAAACATCAAGTCCGTTTGCATTCGGGCATTTGCATGAAGCATATAAAAACCGAGGCCTGCGCTGGAGCCTACCCATTCTCCAACAATTGCTCCGATCGGAGCCACGGCCGTTGCCACACGTAGCCCGGAGGCAAACGCGGGAAGTGCAGCCGGTATCCGGATATGATAGAGGATTGCGAACGGTGACGCATTCATCACTCGGCCCAATTCCAGCCACTCGGGTTCCGTTCTCCGCAATCCATCATAAAAAGCGGCGGTCACCGGAAAGAAAATGATCAGTACGGCCATGGTAATTTTAGAGCCCATGCCATAACCCAACCAAAGGACGAGCAACGGCGCCAGAGCAAAAACAGGTACAGCCTGGCTCATGACCAGAACCGGCAGCAGCCACCGCTTCAAAGACCGGGAAGCCATCATGATCAGTGCGCTTGCCGCTCCGAGCATCGACCCGATAACCAGACCGGTTACAATTTCAACGATTGTAATCCATGCATGAATCCACAGAGTCCCCCATTTGGCAACAAGCGCCATAGCAACAGGCAACGGTCCGGGTAGAATATAAGGAGGCGCCCCTGTTATGTACACCAGGGCCTGCCAGGCCAGAATCAAGCCGATGCTGATCACCGAAAGGCGCAGAAAAATCATTTTATGCTGTTATTACCAGTTGTTCCAGCAGCCTGGCATGCATGGCCGATATAGCCGGATTATCAAGACTGCGTGGGGGGCGGCCAGGCGGCAGCATAACACGGCTCAAGCGTGCCGGGCTGCCGGTCATTACATAAATACGATGGCCCAGACGAAGCGCCTCCAGCGGATCGTGAGTCACCAGCAAAACAGTAGAGCCGTGTACCAACTCAGCAGCCAGATTCTGCAGTTTAATCCGCGTCAGCGCATCCAGGGCCGAAAACGGCTCGTCCATGAGGATGACCGGTCTTGCTTCCATCAGGGTTCGGACAAGGGCCACCCGCTGGCGCATCCCGCCGGACAGTGTTGCGGGTAGTTCGTTCGTACAATGGCCCAGACCCACCGCTTTGAGCATGGAAAGTGCGGTTTCTACCCGCTGCCCGGATACTTCTCCCCGCAGCCGCGCGCCCAGAAGAACATTATTCAAAACGGTCAGCCAGGGAAGGAGCAGATCTTGTTGGGCCATCCATGCCGTTTGTCCTTTGGATTCTTTAACACCGTCAAAGCGGATGCTTCCGGAAAAACCCTCTCGCAGGCTGCCGGAGATCAGTCGCAGCAGTGTGGACTTGCCGCAGCCACTGGGACCCAGCAGGCAGGTCCACTGACCCCCCTTTATCTCAAAGTCGAGGGATGAAAACAGCATCCCGCCGGAATAGGAAAATGACACGTTTTCCAGCACGACATCCGGTGCATCGGTAGATGTTAAGAAATTGACCATTTTCAAGGTTTTTATCACCCGCTTTTTAGCGCCACAAATTGAAAAAATGATGAACCGGCCCGTGACCTGCACCCAGCTTGTATCCGGCGCCTGCCCGGATAGCTTCGCTTATATAGCTCTTTGCCTCACGAACCGCCGCTTCTATTTTGAGTCCCCTGGCCAGATGCGCAGCAATAGCCGATGATAGGGTACATCCTGTGCCATGGTTGTTCCGTGTCCGGATAAAATCCCCCTCAAGAACAACAAGCCGGTCCTCACCGACCAGATAGAGCCAATCGGTGCTCCGTCGGTCTTCCAGATGGCCGCCTTTGATGAGAATGCTTTTACCGCCGATTTGAGCCAAATCGCGGGCCGCAGCGATCATGTCTGCAGCGTTTTGGATCTTTCGGTTCAGCAAAACGGCAGCCTCTGGCAAGTTGGGGGTCACAACATCGGCCATCGGCATCAGGTGCGTTTTGATTGCCTCGACCGCATCATCTTGTAGTAACTTGTCGCCACTCTGGGCAACCATCACCGGATCCAAAACAATATTGCCGGCACCGTGTTTTTTCAGCTGAGTGGCCACGATCTCGATCAGTTCCACGGAAAACAGCATACCGATCTTAACTGCATCGGTCCCGATATCGGAGAAAACCGCTTCCATCTGTTGTTGAACAAACGGCCCAGGAACGGCGTGGATTGAGGTAACACCGATGGTGTTTTGAGCCGTCAGGGCCGTTATAACCGACATGCCATAACATCCGATGGCGGAAAAAGTTTTCAGATCGGCCTGAATACCGGCGCCCCCGCCGCTGTCGGAGCCGGCGATGGTCAGTACCCGCCGGTAGGTTTTGGTTTCCTGCTCCTCCATCTTATCTGATTCCATACCTTTA
>CAZSON010000028.1:0-1850 GCA_964608375.1 uncultured Desulfobacter sp.
GATCGCCTCAACCGCGTTCTGAAAAATGCGGATGCCGGGGGTGGGGGCGCTGTCCATCCGTTCCCCTCGACGCTTGGCGAGCTCTTTTTTTCGGGTCCAGTCGGGATGGTTGGTGGGATGGTTAAACGCTTCAGGGTGGGGCATCAGACCGAAGATCCGGCCGGTCGGGTCGCAGATGCCGGCGATATCATGAAGCGACCCGTTGGGATTATAAGGGAACCGGCCGTTTGCCAGGCTCCCATCCGGCATCGCGTACCGGACCGCTATCTGGTTATTTTGAATCAGTTGCTGAATTACCTTTTCATCGCTATAAAATTTTCCTTCCCCGTGTCGGACCGGCAGTTCGATCCGCTCCAGCCCTTTTGTAAATACGCAAGGGGAGGCGGGGTTGATTTTCAAAGTTACCCAGTCGTTTCGGAAATTACCGCAATCGTTATAGGTCAACGCCACGGATCGGGCCTGATAATCGCAGTCCAGCCCCGGCAAAAGCCCCATGTTGACCAGGGTCTGAAAACCGTTGCAGATCCCGAGGACCAGATGGCCGTTTTCAACAAATTTAATGATACGCTCTCCGAGAATTTTTTTCAGACGGACCGCCTCGATCACACCGGCGCCGTGATCATCTCCCCAGCTGAATCCACCCCCGAAGATCATGATCCGGAATTTATCGATCGACACCGTTTGATCCAGGACCGAGTTGATGTGGACGCGATCGGATTTACCGCCTGCGATCGAAACAGAATAGGCGGTTTCATGATCGCAATTAAGTCCGTAACCGGTCAGGATAAGCACATTTACATCTTTCATACCAGTTTTCCAAAGCGCCGTTTCCAGGCCGATTTGAGATCCTTTATCGGCACGCGGATAATTGGATTTCCTTCAATCCCCTTTATGATAAAATCGGGCTTTTCGGTCAAAGTTCCGATCTGACAGACCGGATGTCCCTGAAAAATTTTTTCAAAGAGCATTTTTTTTGCAGGATCAAGGGTCACGATGAAACGACCGGCGGATTCAGAAAACAACAGACAGTCATCTCTGTTTACATCATCTTTCGGAACAAGCGATAAATCGATATCCATTCCAAGGTTTCCGCCGATGGCGACCATCGCCAAATGAACGCCCAGCCCGCCGCGGTAAATCCCGTGTATAGAGGCCGGCAGTTCCTTTTTAACGGCACGGCCAAGGGCATTGTAAAGATCGATGAAGCGGTCGGGATGTACCTTTGGGACATTTCGGCCCACATAGCCGAACTGCTCATAGTATTCTGACCCGCCGAGCTCATCGCATGTACTTCCCAAAATATAGACCAGATCGCCCGGAACCTTGCCCTCCATTGTTACACATTTTGAAATGTCATCTATCACACCGATCGTTGAAAACTGCAGGGTTTCAAGAGCTGAAATTTTGTGGGTTTCGCCGTATTGCCCTTTGAGGTGTCCATCGACATACATGCTGTCCTTGCCTGAAAGCAGCGGTATTTCGTATGCCACACAGATATCCCGAACCGCTCTGCAGGCGCGGACCAGCTGGGCGGCTTTGAATTTTCCGTTTGGGTTATCGGTCGGGTCATACTGGATGTTCGGCCAGCAGAAGTTATCGACGCCACCGATGTGATCGATATTCGCACCAACCGACAGGATCCTGCGGACCGCTTCGTCAATGGTGCAGGCGGCCATGTGAAAGGCATCGATGGCGGAATAGGTCGGAAGGAGCGCCTGAGCAAAGGCGAGGCCTTTTTGCGATTCGAGTACAGGCCGGATAACGCTCGCATCGCTGTTCATATCCCGGTCCGCCCCCACAAGCGGTTTGATGACGCTGGTCCCTTGAACCTCATGATCGTACTGCCGGGT
>CAZSON010000028.1:1950-4780 GCA_964608375.1 uncultured Desulfobacter sp.
GTGCTTTCAACCGCATGAGTCGCTGAAAGCTTGAGAAAACGGTCCAAGTGGTCCGGTTTAATCGCAACGGTCATCCGTTCCTGAGATTCCGAAACCCAAATCTCCCATTGGTTCAGCCCCTCATATTTTAAAGGCACTTTTTCAAGCTGAATCTCACAACCGCCTGAAAACCGCGCCGACTCGCCGACCGACGACGAAAGACCGCCGCCTCCGTTGTCGGTAATAAATTGTATCAATCCCTGATCGCGGGCTTCAAGGAGAAAATCATGCATCTTTTTTTGGGTGTATGGGTCGCCTATCTGCACATGTCCGGCAGGCGTGCTCGATGAAAACATCTCGGATGAAGCGGTGACCCCATGAATTCCGTCTTTTCCTACCCGGCCGCCGCACATGATTACCAGATCACCGGGGGATATGTTTTTTTGTTCGGACGGTTTGCCGTGAACAATAGACGGCATAATTCCGACGGCGGTGACAAAAACCAGGCATTTCCCCATGTAGCCGTGATGAAAAAAGAGTTGACCGAATGGGGTTGGAATGCCGCTTTTATTCCCGCCATCCCGCACCCCTTCGATTACACCGGCCAAAAGCCGGCGTGGATGAAGATGCGGTTTGAGATTTCCGGCATAATTTTGCGGTCCAACACAGAAACCGTAACTTCCCATCACCAGTTTAGACCCCAGGCCGGTGCCCATCGGGTCCCGGTATATCCCCACAATTCCGGTCAGGGCGCCCCCATATGCTTCCATGTTTGAGGGCGAATTATGGGTTTCACCTGTGATCACATAATAGTGATGATCATCAAAACGTCCCACACCCGCATTGTCCCATAGCACCGAGATCACCCACGGCTTTTTCTTCTTCAACTCGAGTGTGGGCGCTTCAATGCAGGTTTTAAAAAGATTATCCACCGTTTCGATCTGATTGTTCGTTAGATCACGGTAATGGAACAATCCCTGAAACGTGTTGTGATTGCAGTGATCACTTCTCGCCTGTGAAATGTATTCGAGCTCAACATCTGTCGGATCGGAAAGGCCGACCCTGGCGCGAGCACGCCGGACCTCCTTTTTTAGAAAATAAGATCGAATCGTCGGGATATCGTTCGGGTTCAGCGCCAGGTTTCGCTCGGAACTGATCTCCTGCAAAGACGCATCGCTTTTGATCGGAACGGTTGTGACCGCCGGGTTGTGGTCGAGGATGACCTTTGGAATGATAAACCCAAAACCGATTTTCGAATCCCAGTCCTTTTGCGATAAAATCTTCCATTGTTCGATAATGTCATTGGCCAACAGTTCACCTGCGATCTTATTCATATGGTCAATGCCAAGATCAGCGCAGGTTATGCAGTAACGCTTTGAGGTAAAGACCGCCTCATCTTCAGCAAAAGTTATCCCTAAAGTATCTTCAATCGCTTCAACCGCCGTACTTCCCGGATTATCCCTGACTCCCGGTCGATACCCTGCCCAGATGGTCCAGTCAAATTTCAAAGGAAGAGGGGCAAAGGAAGAGATCTGAGTAACCGGGTTGGTAAAGATTTCTTTCTGAACGGTTTCAAGCTGTCCCGAAGAGAGGCTTGCGTCAATGGTCAGCACGTGAATCACACGCACGCTTTTTAGGCGAATGTCTAAGAAGTCTTTTGCTTTTCGGCAAATCCCTTCGCCTTCAGCGTCAAAGAGGTCCGATTTGAGCGCTATTTCAAGTCGATGGGGCATGTTATGATTAACCGTTTGATCTGCTCATTGGGGGTTTTATCCCGAAGAGCTGAAAAATATCCGTGCAATGTCGTTATAAAACACATAGATCATCAAAAGGATGAGGATGAAGATACCGATCTGCTGAGCAATTTCACGCATCTTTATGCTGACAGGTCGGCCGATCGCGGCTTCAATAAAAAAGAAAAGAAGGTGCCCCCCATCTAAAACCGGTATCGGCAGAAAATTGAGTATAGCCAGATTAATGCTGATCAGCGCAATAAAAAATATCAGGTTGCCCGCACCCGCCTTTGCCTGTTCGCCGGCCATCTGTGCAATCATGATCGGACCACCGAGCGTTTTTGTGGAAATGGTTCCCTTTATCAGTTTAACGATGCTGATGATGGTAAGTTCCGTAATTTTATAGGTCTGGATGAGGCTTTCGTCGAGTGCCTCGAACGGATTAAGCTTTTTGGCATATACATCGCCCAGAGCGGTGATCCCGATCACATAGCGATCAATATCTTCGCCAAAAATCGTTTTTCCGGGTTTAAGTTCAGGCCGGATGCTTAAATCAATGGTCGATTCTCCTCTGCGAACAGATATCAAAAGGGTTTTCCCGTTGCTTTTAGAAATGATTTTTGCCATTTCTTCCCAGTTGGAAATCGAGCTTCCGTCGATGGCGACGATCAGGTCGCCTTTTACCAAGCCTCCCCTTTGAGCCGGAGACATCTCTGCCACCCTGCCGACGGAGGGTTTTAAAATATAACTTCCCGATATCTGAAAAATTCCAAAAAAAATGAGGACAGCGAGGAGAAAATTGAAGAAAGGGCCGGCGGCGACAATTAAAATTCGCTTGAAAACATGCTTGTGGTTAAAAGAAATTGGAACATCTGTCGGATCGATCTCTGCGTCGGGTTCTTCACCGACCATTTTAACATACCCGCCAAGCGGTATAGCGGATATACGATAATCGGTGATACCGATCTTTTTCCCCAAAATTCTTGGGCCAAAACCGAGAGAAAACTTCTCAACTCCCACGCCAAAAAATCTGGCAACCAGAAAATGTCCCAGTTCATGGAAAAATATAAGCACGCCCAAAACAACAGCAAAAGCAAATATATTGGTGGTCATTGTGC
>CAZSON010000028.1:4880-19400 GCA_964608375.1 uncultured Desulfobacter sp.
GGTTCAAAAATTTTTGCACCGCGACTTCGTTGGCCGCATTCAACACCGCGGGGAGTGTTCCTCCAATCCGGCAGACGTCAAACGCCATCTGCAGACAGGGAAATTTGATCAAATCCGGCTGTTCGAAAGTAAGGGCGCCGATATTTTGAAAATCGGGTAATGGCTGATCTAGAGGGAGACGCTCCGGCCACGAGAGGGCATAGGCGATGGCGCCTTTCATATCAGGCACCCCCAGCTGAGCAATAACACTACCGTCATGATAGGCAACCATTGAGTGAACTATACTTTGAGGATGAATCAGAACTTCAATTCTATCATGGGAAACACCAAAAAAGTGTTTGGCTTCCACTATTTCAAGCCCTTTGTTCATCAGTGTCGCTGAGTCAATGCTGATTTTTTCTCCCATTCGCCATGTGGGATGCCTCAATGCGTCTTTCGGTTTGATTTTATTAAATTCATTTTTTGGCCGATGAATAAGGGGGCCGCCCGAAGCTGTCAGGATGATCTTTTTCAGGTCGGTTTTACGGCTGCCGGAAATACATTGAAAGATGGCGCTGTGCTCGCTGTCGATCGGCAGGATCTGTACCCCGTTTTCCTCGGCTTTTTTCATAACAATATCACCGGCCATGACCAGAGTTTCCTTGTTAGCCAGCGCGATGTCTATACCCTCATCGATGGCAGCCAGCGTCGGCATCAGACCCGCAGCGCCAACCATTGCGGTAACAACCATATTGACGGAAGGTTGTGTTGCTGCAGCGATATAGCCTTTTTCTCCATACATGATCCCGACCTTGCTTCCGGTGGCAAGCCGATCTTTGAGGTCCTGGGCTCCCTTTTCATCATATACCACCGCTAATTCAGGCTTAAACTGCTCGATCTGACTGGCGAGCAGCGCGATGTTCTGTTTTGCCGTCATCGCTTTAACATTGAATCGCTCCGAAAACATTTCGACCACCTTGAGTGTATTTTGGCCGATCGATCCGGTCGATCCGAGGATTGAAAGATGCTTCATGTTTGATTGCGACGCTTTTGCTGTCTTATTATACGTTTTGTTGTTAATTTAAAATATACGTTTTAAACAAATAGGCCACCGGTGCCGCAAATATCAGGGCATCTATCCGATCGAGCATGCCGCCGTGCCCGGGAAAGGCAACGCCGGAATCCTTTACGTTTGCAACCCGCTTCAGGGTCGATTCAAACAGATCCCCCATCTGAGCGGCGGTCCCGATGGAAAGAAACAGCAGGATACTCAGACCCCATGGCAGTGACGGCAAAAAATACCATTTAAACAGCGCGCCGACGCCCAGATTTAGAACCAGACCGCCGATCGATCCCTCCACGGTTTTCCCAGGGCTTACAGAAGGACAAAGTTTATGCCGCCCCAGATAGGAACCGACGTAATAGGCTCCGGTGTCACCAGCAAAGACTATACAAAGAATAAAAAATATCCAGATCATCCCGCTGCTGCTGCTACGGATCAGGACCAAATATGAGAGAAAAAGCGGTATGTAAATAATTGCCGATACCTGTTTGAAAACAAATTCTGAATTGCCGGAATTGTCCCTAAATCCAATTATGGAAATCAACCCGGAAAGGAGAAAGTGCCAGATGATCAGTCCTACCATCAACTTGAAGGAAAGAATATAAGCTGCCCAAATCAGGGCAAAGCCGGTTAAAAAAGATAAAAATTGGAACACGGAAGCCGAATTTTTTTTTGGGGCTCGCTTTGATCCCCTGGTAAAGGCGGATGAAGCGTTTTCATCGGTTCTTGTTACCAGACGAAAATATTCCCACAACGCAGTAATCGCTACCATGCCGACAACAAGGGCAAACAGCTCCCCCCCTTTTAAAATTAATAAAAAGAGAAAGGGGAGGGCGGTCAGGCCCGTAATCCAGCGTTTTAAATGCATCCGTATTTGTTGGTTGTGGATTCAGATATCAACCCGGCCGAACCTCCGTTCACGTCGCTGATATTCTTTGAGAATCTGTATGAATTCTTCTTTGCCGAAATCCGGCCAGAGTGTTTCGGTAATAAATATTTCCGTGTATGCGATTTGCCAAAGGAGAAAGTTGCTGATCCGCATCTCTCCGCTGGTTCTGATCAGCAGCTCAGGGTCCGGTATCCCCTTGGTATAAAGATGATCGGATATGATATCGGATGTTATTTTTTCTTGATCGATCTCGCCATCCGCGACCTTTTTTACAAGCCTTTGAACCATCCTGACGATTTCAGCTCGTCCGCCATAACTCAAAGCGAGGTTGAGCATCATGCCATTTTGATGCTTCGTCGCCTCCATGGTTTGATTGAGGGCCTGCTGAACCTTCTTGGGAAGTTTTTCTATCTGTCCGATTGCATTGAGGCGGATATTGTTATCCACCATTTCTTTTTGCTCTGATTCCAAAAACTGTCGCAGGAGAGTCATGAGGGCTGTGACTTCAATTTTGGACCGTTGCCAGTTTTCCGTAGAAAAAGCATAGAGGGTAAGAATTGAAATACCGTATTCCCGGCTGGCCCGAACAATCGTCCGAACCGTTTCAGCTCCTTTTTCATGCCCCTTTATCCGGTTTAACATTCTTTTTTTAGCCCAGCGGCCGTTGCCATCCATGATGATGGCAACATGAATGGGGGGGGCAGGGGCATCAAGCCCGGCCTCGGGCGGGAGAGATGCTCTAGAATTCAAGGATTTCTTTCTCTTTTTCTTTATAGATCACATCGATGATCCGAATATGGTCATCAGTCATGTTTTGGATTTTAGCTTGGGCCTTAAAAGCGTCGTCTTCCGGAATCTCGGAATCTTTTTTTAATTCTTTGATCAACTCATTTGAATCACGCCTGATGTTGCGAACAGAAACCTTGTAATCCTCACACATATTGTGAACGATTTTGACCAGTTCTTTTCGCCGTTCTTCCGTAAGGGGTGGAATAGCAATGCGAATCAGTTTGCCATCGTTCAGCGGTGTAAGACCGAGATCGGATTTGAGTATCGCTTTTTCAATTTCCTTGATGACTGAAACATCCCACGGCTGAATGGTGATCAGACGATTTTCAGGCACCGAAAGGGATGCCATTTGATTAAGAGGGGTCTGCGTCCCATAGTAATCCACTCTAATACCATCGAGCAGGGATAAGGAAGCACGACCGGTTCTAACTTTCACCAAATCGTTTTTCAGGGCGGTAATCGTCTTGTTCATGCTCTCATCTGTCTCACTGTATATAGATTCTATCATCTCTCTTTACCTTTTATTAGGTTTACCCGTATGTCTGTGATGTCGGTTTGAAGGTTTTTTGGTGTGGGAATCTTTCGTTAAATCCGTATCCAGGTACCGATTTCTTCTCCGCAGATCACCTTTTTCATATTTCCCTGTGGTTTCAGATTAAAAACAACCAGCGGGAGATGATGGTCCATTGCAAGGGAGATTGCCGTCATGTCCATGACGTGGAGCTGCTTTTCAAGAACTTCCATATAACTGATGTTCCTGATAAATTTAGCATTCTTGTTGATGATGGGGTCTTTATCGTAAACACCATCCACTTTGGTTGCTTTTAAAAGGATTTCAGCATGGATTTCATGGGCACGTAATACCGCGGCTGTGTCGGTGGTAAAATATGGGTTACCGGTCCCGGCGGCCAATATGACCGTACGCCCTTTTTCAAGATGGCGAACCGCCCTTCGAAGGATAAAGGGTTCTGCCACTTCGTGCATGGATATGGCGCTCATAACACGAGTATGAATACCTTTTTTTTCCAGCACGTCCTGAAGGGCCAGGCTGTTGATAACCGTAGCCAGCATTCCCATATGGTCTGCTGAAGCCCGGTCCATGCCATATGAGTCGGCAGCACTCCCCCGAATAAAGTTCCCACCGCCCACAACAATGGCTATCTGAATTCCGAGATCAAATATTGAGCGAATTTCATCTGCAACATACCGTAATGTTTCACGGCTGATACCAAAGCCCTGGTCACCGACCAGGGCTTCACCGCTTAATTTTACCACCAGTCTTTTAAAACGAGAATATGCCAACGATTTTAAAGTTCTCCTATCTGAAACCGGGCAAAGCGATTAATGGTAATATTTTCGCCAATCTTTGCAATCAAATCGTTTAAAACATCCTGTATAGAGACATTGGGATCACGAACATACGGTTGGAGCAAAAGACAACTCTCCTTATAAAATTTGTTCAGTTTGCCCTCAGCGATTTTGTCGATCATTTTTTCAGGTTTTCCCATTTCTCGCGCCTGGGCACGATAAATATCCTTTTCCCTTTCAGTGACCGCTTGAGGCAGATCTTCAGGAGAGATCCCAACCGGATTGGCAGCGGCAATGTGCATCGCCATATTTTTCGCAAATTCTTTAAAATCATCGTTCTTTGCCACAAAATCGGTTTCACAATCTATCTCGACCAACACCCCGATTTTACCGCCCGTGTGAATATAAGCCTGAATCAGCCCTTCAGAAGTACTTCTTCCCGCTCTTTTCTGGGCGGTTGCCAAACCTTTTGTTCTTAAAAAGTCGATGGCCTTATCCATATCGCTTTGACACTCGGAGAGGGCTTCTTTACAATCCATGATTCCCGCCCCGGTTTTTTCCCGCAATTGTTTCACCATTGATGCACTTATTTCCGTCATTCTTCTTCTCCTGTATTCTCCGATTCAGAGAGATCCTGGGATTCTTCAATCGCTGTGTTCGTTGGATTTTCCGGTTGCTCCATGGCTGCCCTTTTGATGATTTCTATCACCGGGCCTTCCGAGCCATCAGAAATCACCTTTCGCTCACCCGGTTTAAGGTCAGCCCCTTCGGGTATTTCCGGTATTTCCTCTTTTTGTACCTTATCCGCCTCTGCCTGTTTTTTTTCTTCTAGCTGTTGGCTACCTTCAATGCATGCGTCAGCTATTTTCGAGGTAATCAGACGAATTGAGCGGATCGCATCATCGTTGCCGGGTATGATATGGTCGATGTCATCCGGGTCGCAGTTGGTGTCTACAATGGCCACGATCGGTATGTTCAGCCGGTGGCCTTCGCGAACTGCAATGTTCTCGGTTTTGGGATCAACAATAAAAATGACACCGGGCAGCTGCGTCATATAGCGAATACCACCGAGATTGTTATCCAGTTTTACGCGTTCTTTTTCCAGTTTTAACCGTTCCTTTTTGGTATACAGGTTGATTGATCCGTCATTCTTGATCGTATTGAGATGGTTGAGACGGTCGATACTTTGTTTAATCGTTTGGAAATTTGTCAACATGCCACCCAGCCATCGATTGTGAACATAATACATTTCGCATCGATTCGCCTCTTCGTAAATGGACTCCCGGGCCTGCTTTTTCGTGCCGACAAAAAGGGCGGATTTGCCGCCGGCGATCGTGTCCACCACAAAGTCGTATACCGATTTAAACATGCGAACGGTTTTCTGCAGGTCGATGATATAGATACCGTTTCGCGCCCCAAAGATGTATGGTTTCATTTTGGGGTTCCATCGTTTTGTTTGATGACCAAAGTGGACTCCGGCTTCGAGGAGTTCCTTCATTGTAACATAACCCATTTTGTTCTCCTTTTATCGTGGTTTATCATCCGCCAATATCATTCCTGTTGCCAACTTTTAGGATCTACAAAAGCACCGGGAAACAGGTCCAAAGGCGTGTTTTTATAAAATAAATGAGTATAGCAAGGAAAATATGCTTTCGCAACAGTTTTTTATTTCAATTTTTTCATCATCTGAACCACACGGTAAGATCCGCTATAATCTTTTATAGAGACGATCTTTTCATAACGGCCACATTTTTCTGCGATTTTTTCAACGGCGGTTTTCTGATCCTCCCCGATTTCTAAAACCAGATAGCCCCTTGGGTTCAAATATATATGAGAATTTAGAATTAAATATCTCAATGAAGAAAGTCCATCCTGTCCGCCGTCAAGGGCTGCAACCGGTTCATATAGGCGAATTTCCGGCTGAAGCCCTAAGATCATTCGGGTCGGAATATAGGGCGGATTTGAAACGATGAGATCAAAGTGATGACTCATTTGACGCAGTGGTGAAAACCAGTCTGCTGAAAAAAAATTAGCGTTTTGATCCAGATGATGGGATTTGGCGTTCTCTTTGGCCAATGCAACCGCCGCGGTTGATCGATCGGAGGCAAAAAAAAGATGCTGCGATTGTTCGGAGGCAAGTGCAAGGGTGATGGCCCCGGACCCGGTTCCAAGTTCCAATATACGCTTTGGTTCGGCCCGGTGACCTGGCCTTGAATTCACCCCTAAAAGCAAAAGGGCCGTCTCGACCAGCCGTTCGGTTTCGGGCCTTGGAATCAGCACATCAGGTGTGACCGAAAGTGCCATTGACCAAAAACCCCTGGTGCCGACAATGTAGGCAACAGGCTCTCTTTTGATCCTTCGTTTCACCGATGCCTTAAACCCGCTTAATTCAACGGATGAAAGCGGTTTGTCATACTGCAGGTATAGATCGATTCGATTGAGTTTTAAAATGTGTGCGAGAAGGATTTCGGCAGATGCCCGTGGGCCTTCAATACCGCGGGTTTTAAAATAAGACGTTGCCCACTGCAGGAGTTTGAGAATTGTCCAGTTAGTTCTGCTGAGGAATTCCCCGTTCCTTGCCGGATTTGTTAAGGGGTCCTGCATCCTGAAGCGCCTGGGTCTGATAGAATGTTGTCAACTCGTCAAGGATGATTTCGATATTGCCTTGCAAAATATATTCCAATTTATAGAGTGTTAACCCGATCCGGTGATCCGTGACCCGTCCCTGTGGAAAGTTGTAGGTTCGTATCCTTTCGCTTCTTTCTCCACTGCCGATCTGGTTTTTTCGCTCTTCTGATCGCTTTTCGTTCTGCTCTTGGGTCATTTTGTCGAGAAGCCGAGCGCGCATGACCTTCAACGCCTTGTTTTTATTTTTCAGTTGTGATTTTTCATCCTGGCATGTCACCACCAGCCCGGATGGAAGGTGTGTGATTCGAACGGCGGAATCGGTGGTATTTACCGACTGCCCTCCCGGTCCTGTTGAACGAAATACATCGACTTTGATATCACCGGGGTCGATATAAATTTCAACATCTTCAGCTTCAGGCAATACGGCGACCGTAACAGCTGAGGTATGCACCCTGCCCTGGGCTTCGGTTTCCGGAACCCGTTGAACGCGATGGGCGCCACTTTCGTATTTTAAACGGCTATACGCTCCCTTCCCGTGGATCATGGCAACAATCTCTTTCAATCCGCCAACACCGGTTGCGTGGTGACTGATGATTTCCACCTTCCAATTTTTGTTTTCGGCATACCGGCTGTACATCCTAAAAAGATCGCTGACAAAAAGACCAGCCTCTTCGCCGCCTATCCCGGCACGAATTTCAATTATTACATTCTTTTCATCGTTTTTATCTTTTGGCATCAACAGTTTTTTAAGCTCGGTTTCCAGGTGATTCTTTTGCAAATCAAGCTTCTCTATTTCAGCGCGGGCCAGTGTCTTAAGTTCGGGGTCATCTTCCTGTAGCAACTCCATAGTCTCTTCGCGATCGTTTAACGTATGGCGATAAGTTCTATAGAGCGAAACAATCTGATTAAGATCAGCATGCTCCCGTACATACCGCTGATATGCTTCCTGGTCCTGTACCGTTTTGGGGTCGCTCATCAGCCTTTCTATTTCCAAAAAGCGTTTTTCAACCCCTTTTAGTTTGTTAAACATGAAATCGTTTATGCAAAATATTTTTAGGGTATCTAGTAAAGGGAGGGTTTTCAAACCTTCAGTTGTGTTTTGGCCAGGTTATTTCTGTTGTTCGGAGTACTTTGCATATTTTCTTCTGAAACGCTCGATTCGTCCACCGGAATCGATCAGTTTCTGTTTACCGGTAAAGAAAGGATGACATTTTGAACAAATTTCAACTCGTATTTTTGATTTTGTGGAACCAACTTCGATAACGTTTCCACAGGCGCACTGTATCGTTGTTTCTGAATACTCAGGATGAATACCGCTTTTCATAATCTTTACAACCTCCGATTGATTTTTTTAAGAATTCATGGCGCTGAGGAATTCCTGATTATTTTTAGTTCCACTCATTTTGTCCAACAGAAATTCCAGGCTATCTACCGGATTTAGCGAGGAAAGCAGTTTTCTCAGAATCCAAACCCGGTTGAGGATATCTTTGTCTATCAGGAGTTCTTCTTTACGTGTTCCTGATTTGTTAATGTCGATGGCTGGGAACAGGCGTTTGTCTGAAATTCTTCGGTCAAGCTGGAGTTCGAGATTCCCTGTCCCTTTAAACTCTTCGAAAATAACTTCATCCATCCGGCTTCCCGTGTCTATCAGAGCAGTGGCAATAATGGTCAGGCTCCCCCCCTCCTCAATGTTTCGGGCAGCTCCAAAAAAACGCTTTGGCCGTTGAAGTGCATTTGAATCAACCCCTCCGGAGAGAATCTTGCCGCTGGGGGGAATGACCGAATTATAGGCACGCGCAAGCCGGGTGATGCTGTCTAAGAGGATGACCACATCCTTTTTATGTTCCACCAGTCGTTTGGCCTTTTCAATCACCATTTCCGCAACCTGAACATGCCTTTCAGCCGGTTCGTCAAAAGTGGAGCTGACCACTTCGCCCCGGACCGACCGCTCCATGTCTGTAACCTCTTCGGGCCGTTCGTCGATCAGGAGCACAAATAGGACGATGTCTTTATGGTTGGCCATGATGCTGTTGGCAATGGACTGCAGAAGCATGGTTTTTCCGGATCTAGGGGGTGATACAATCAGTCCTCGCTGACCAAATCCGATCGGCGTTAAAAGATCCATGATTCGCATGGAATAATTGTCCGAAGCGGCTTCTAGATCTATTTTACGATCAGGATAGAGCGGGGTGAGGTTGTCGAACAGTATTTTTTCCCTTGCCACATCAGGGTCTTCGTAGTTGGTCGCCTCCACCTTCAATAATGCAAAGTACCGCTCGGTTTCCTTTGGCTGCCGAATTTGTCCCGATACCGTGTCCCCGGTTCTCAGGTTGAAACGGCGTATCTGCGAAGGGGAAACATAAATGTCATCGGGTCCCGGTAAATAATTGTAATCCGGTGCTCTTAAAAATCCGAATCCGTCCGGCAAGATTTCCAATGTTCCTTCTCCAAAGATTTGCCCGTTTTTTTCAATTTGTGCTTGAAGCAGGCCGAAAATAAGCTCCTGCTTTCGCATACCCGCAGCGCCATCGATCTTATAATCCTTGGCCAACCGGTTCAATTCACTAATTTTTTTGTCTTTAAGTTCAACAATGTTCATAGAGTGTTTTCCTCGTTTACACTACTTTGGCTTTCCGGTGAAAAGATGCCGGAAATTTAATGATATAAAAAAATATTTGTTCTGCAAGTATGGTAACCGATCAAAAATTCACAGCGGGCTGTAATAACCGGGTACCGGAAAACGCGTTATATCTTTACCTTTTAAAAGATGGTGATTGGAATGGGACCTCGCTGGCTAGTTCATATTGCGGAACATGAATGCTTTGTGATTTAGTTTAGAAGAATTAGTCGGACATCCATACTGCTCGGCGGGTTTAATGCCTTGATATTAATCTTAATCTACACATTATATATAGCATAATCTTTTGTCTGTCAAGCGCTTTTAATCATTTTTGTCACTTTTGCCTGAAATCTTTTAAAAACACGGTCAACCGATTGAAATACTTCATCCATCGAACCATTATTTTCTATAACAAAATCGGCCCGGTCCCGCTTTTGATCATCGGTCATTTGAACATTCAAAAGGCCCAAGGCATCACGGCGGGAAATGTTATCCCGATCCATCAGCCGTTTCACTTTCACATCCTGATCCGCTGCAACCAGAATGATAACCTGAAACTGTTTTTCGATCCTTTTTTCAAAAAGGAGCGGAACCTCCACCAGGATCAGAGTCTCTCCACGGTTTTCCGCTTCAGACACCTGTCGGTTCATCAGTTTTGTGATTTGAGGATGGATAAAGTGTTCAATAATTTTTCGCTCTTGAGCGTCATTTATCATTATTTGTCGCAGCATCTTCCGATTCAGCGTACCGGTGGGATCGAGCACGCTCGCCCCAAAGTGTCCCACAATTTTTTGCAGCCCAACTGATCCAGGGGCAACCGCCTCTCTAGCCAGGGCATCGAGAAAAATCACGTCGAGGCCCAATCTTTTAAAACGATTGCAAACAAGAGTTTTTCCGACGCCTGCGCTTCCGGTTATCGCAACTTTTATCAATTGAAGGCTTGATGCCGACGTCTTATTTTGTCTTGCATTGTCCACTGGAATAAATATATCGTTATTTTCCCGCCGGTCACCTCACCAAAGGCAGCAGCAGGCCCGGTTTATCTTAAAAAGTGCTTATAAATTGATTCCATTTAATATAAAAATTCTCCCCAGAACAAAAGGTGTCTATATGGTCGGGGGTTCCGTCCGGGATCTTATCCTTGGCCGCTGTTCAATCGATTATGACATTGTCGTTCGCGGAAATCCAGAAAAATTTGCGAGAAAATTGTCCGAAAATTTATCCGGCCGTCTGGTTAAAATCGGAAAATCGGATCAGGTTGTTTATCGGGTAGTTTCAGGCGAGCATCTTTTTGATATTTCGGGCATAAAAGGGCCAACCATTGAAACGGATCTTATTGAAAGGGATTTTACGGTCAATGCGATGGCCTACTCCTTTTTTTCCAAAACGATCATTGATCCTTTGAACGGATTGAAAGATATGGCTGAAAAAAGAGTGAGAATGACCTCCGGGAAAATTTTTGTAAAAGACCCGATTCGTCTGCTTAGAGCTTTCAGAATAGCCGCAACTCTCAAATTTACAATCGAACAGCAAACCTCCGATGCCGTGGAAAAAAACATCAAATTGATTGGGACTTCAGCAGCAGAACGGATCCGATTCGAGATTTTCAGCATACTCTGTCTCCGGGAGTCGAATCACTCTCTTTCCCAGATGGCCGGCAACGGTCTTCTTTTCCAGATATTTCCGGAGCTTTTCAGAACAAAGGGATGTTTTCAAAACAGAAGGCATCTTTTTGATGTGTTTGACCATACCATGAGAACCTTTTACCTGCTTGAAAATCTTTTGGACGATGACCACCAGTTTGAGCCGGAGATTACCAGTCAAATTCGAAGCCATATGGATCAAAAAAGATCGGCACAGCTAAAATGTGCGATTTTGCTCCATGATATTGGGAAACCGTTGTCCCAAACCACCGATCACAGTGGAAATATCCATTTTTACGGCCATGAGCAAAAAGGCGCGGATATGGCCAAAAAGATATGTAATAGACTGAAGTTTTCTGTTCAGGAAACAGCTTACATAAATTTTATAATCAGAAATCATTTGAAAGCGCTGTTTTTTTTTGCAACCGGAAGGGAAAAGAATTTAACCCGGAGGGACCTGACCCGATTCTTTATGAAATTGGGCGATTTTACGCCGGATCTTTTGATCCATGCCATTGCAGATACCCGGGGGAAGGGGAATGAAAATGACAAAAAAAATGAGGTCTTTATCCGGTTTATAAAAAACATGATCTATCGATATTTTGTAAGTTTTCAGCCCAGATCGAACATGTCGCCATTAATTACAGGGACCGACCTTATCCATCATTTTGGATTAACCCCCTCACCTCTGTTTAAAACCATTTTAAACCGGGTCGAAGAAAGAACCCTGTCAAATGAACTCCATGACAGAGAAGCCGCTTTAATTTTTGTCAAAGAATTGCTTGACAGCCGTATCAGGGCTTGACAACACCATGACTTTTAATTAGGAAAATCGATGCTTTGTGGAAACAGCAATTCAATGCGTTGGGGAAGATGTAGAATTATAAAAGGATAAGGAATGAATATTTTATTTTTTGGTCCAAATGGCAGCGGGAAGGGGACCCAAGGGGCCATATTGAAGAAAAAATTCAATATACCCCATATCGAATCAGGGGCGATCTTTCGTGAAAACATATCCGGCGGGACCGAACTGGGAGATCGGGCCAGGGAATATATCGATCGAGGTAATTTGGTTCCGGACGATATTTCCATACCGATGATCCTCAATCGTCTCAAACGGGATGATTGTAAAAAAGGGTGGTTGCTCGATGGATTTCCGCGGAATAAGAACCAGGCCGTCAAACTTGATGAGTCTCTTCGCAGTGCTGATATGTCTATCGATATTGTTGTGGAAATCATCCTTGATCGTGAAATCGCTAAAAGCAGAATCATGGGTCGCCGGCTCTGCGTAAAAGACAACAACCATCCCAATAATATCTATATTGAAACGATTTTTCCGGTTGCAGGCAGATGCCGAGTCTGCGGCGGTGAATTAAGCACAAGGGCTGATGACCAGGATGAGGCTGCAATCGACAAACGACATGATATTTACTATGATACGGAAACAGGAACCCTTGCGTCCGCTCACTATTTTAAAGATCTTGCAGCAAAACAAGGATTGATCGATTATATCATCATAGATGGCAAACCCGGGGTCAAGGAGGTGACTGTCGAGCTTATTTCAAAGCTTTGAAGATTAAAGTCAAAACCGCAAAATAATTCTGCAGCATGCATGTATTATCAAACATTTTTATTGTCATAAAATTTATTTTGGTGTAAGATCAAAATTTTAATGATGAATTGAATAGCCATCAGATAAATTAAATCCAATTTTTTTCTGACGGGAAAAAGGAGGCGAGCAAATTTGAAGAATATCGAAGTCAGGGTGCTTAACGATGACCTCGAAAAAGCCATGCGTATTTTGAAGAAAAAGATTCAAAACGATGGCCTTTTTAAAAGATTAAAACTGAAGAAGAACTATGAAAAGCCGAGTGAATGCCGACGCCGCAAGCAACGCGAAACAGTAAGACGACAAAGAATAAACGCTTCAAGAAATAGATACAGATAAAACTATTTGTGATTTTTCTTCTACCCGGTAGGGTTTTTCCTGCCGGGTTTTTTTTATCATCATGATGTCAGAAAATGCCTATAATGCCTCTCTTGAGACCCTTTACAGTCTTGGAAGATTCGGCATAAAACTCGGTCTATCCACCATCAAAGGCATGCTGGAGGGACTGGGTAATCCCCAGGATGGTTTTAAAAGTATTCATATTGCCGGAACCAACGGAAAAGGGTCTATCGCTTCAACCCTTTCATCGGTATTGGCGTCATCCGGGAAAAAAGTTGGACTTTATACCTCGCCCCATCTGATCCGCTTCAATGAGCGGATTTGCATTAATAATCGACCGGTTTCGGATCAAGATGTGGTTGCCGCTTACCAGGCGGTAAAAACGAATTATCAGGGAGTTCGCGAACCTACCTTTTTTGAATATGCGACCGCCATGGCTTTTTTTGCATTCGGTCGCCATCAGGTCGACTGGGCTGTTATTGAAACCGGTATGGGGGGGCGACTCGATGCAACAAACATAATCACCCCGGTCCTTTCCATCATATCCAATATTTCCCTTGAACATAAAATGTACCTTGGCCATACACTTTATCAAATCGCTAAAGAAAAGGGAGGAATCATCAAAAGGGGAATACCGGTTATAGCCGGCGCGAAACAACCGGTCTCAATCAGCGCTCTGAAAACGATTGCAAAAAAACGCAGGGCCCCATTTTTTCGTCTGGGGAGTGAATTTCGAGTACGGAGAAGAAAAAGCGGAATATTTACCTATTATGGCATGGATCATATCTGGCCCGACATGTCCACCGGGCTCCTCGGTAATTACCAGGTGGACAACGCCGTACTTACGCTTGCTGCCTGTGAAATATTGAACAGAGATGGTGCCAGGATTTCCCTGGCTGATATCAAAAAGGGTATTGCCGGAAACAGATGGCCCGGAAGGCTGGAAATTGTTTCCAGATCTCCTTTTATTCTTTTGGACGGCGCACACAATTTAATGGCCGCACGGAACCTGGCCAGGTTTTTGCTCGACCATCTTTCAGACAAAAAGATAACCCTTGTGATCGGTATTTTAGATGACAAGCCCTATCACGCCATTTTGCGAAGTCTTATACCTCTTTGCAGCAAAGTGATATTAACCCGGGCCAAAATCGACCGGGCAATACCACCGGAAACGCTTTACCCCATTGCAAAGGAAATCGGTTCCTGCGTCCATATTATTCCCGAAGTGGGCGATGCCCTAAATTGTGCGATTAAAACCGCATCTTTAAATGACGCGGTTTGTGTTGCCGGTTCACTGTATGTGGTCGGTGAGGCGAAGGCCATGCTCGAATCAAAAGAAGGAGAATATTTCCCAATGTCCGGCTGATGTGGTTATCGGATGTTTAAACACCTTTTTCTTCAGCCGTGAGATTCCCAATCAATTGACGGTTTTGGCTTGACTTTAAACGGTTAATTTTCTATCGGTTGACCTGCAATGTGCGCCCGTAGCTCAGTGGATAGAGCGTCAGCCTCCGGAGCTGAAAGTCGCTGGTTCGAATCCAGTCGGGCGTACCAATGATATCAAGCGGTTAGGAAATACGGCCCTCTACTTTAAAGGGGGTAATGAAATGAAAGCAGGATACTTGACATAGTTGTGTTGGTGGAAAGGTTTAC
>CAZSON010000029.1:0-19221 GCA_964608375.1 uncultured Desulfobacter sp.
AATCTGTCGCTGGTTTGACTTTGAATGATATAAACCCACTGAGGCATAAGGGCTCGCAATAAAAAAGCCCGTTCGGGTTTCGAACGGGCTTGGGATTGTCTGGCTCCCCAGCACGGACTCGAACCGCGGACCCGATGGTTAATCCCGCTTTCAGCGGGACTCTGCCAACTTGGCCGCAATAATAGCAGCCGGTTGATTGACTTTGAATGATGTAAACCCAATAAGACATTAGAAGATTCAAAACAAAAGGCTCAACCTTAGCAGATTGAGCCTCTTATTGAAGTGGCTCCCCAGCACGGACTCGAACCGCGGACCCGATGGTTAATCCCGCTTTCAGCGGGACTCTGCCAACTTGGCCGCAATAATAGCAGCCGGTTGATTGACTTTGAATGATGTAAACCCAATAAGACATTAGAAGATTCAAAACAAAAGGCTCAACCTTAGCAGATTGAGCCTCTTATTGAAGTGGCTCCCCAGCACGGACTCGAACCGCGGACCCGATGGTTAACAGCCATCTGCTCTGCCAACTGAGCTACTGGGGAATTATTAGGTAAATCTTAATCTAATCTTCTTGCCTTTATACAAAAACCGATGGTTAATCCCGCTTACAGCGGGACTACTGGGAACCGAATGGGTTAAACCCACATAGCAAAGATTGCTATTACTAGAGGGAGGGAAAAATGTCAACATGTAAACGAGGTGAACTTGAGAGATTCTATGCATGCGTCTAATGGTTCAATTATATATGATTCGCCTCTTTATCCAAAGAATTTTTGGTGCCTTTCCCAAAATTGAATTTCCGAAAAATGATGCTCCTGTGTGCCCTTATACTCTACCGCATAGCTGGCACAGGTAGCGCCCATGCGTGCCGCTTCGATCAAGTCTTTTTCTGTGGCGATCCCTTTCATCAAACCGGCCCGGTAGGCATCACCCGCCCCCGTAGGGTCAATCACCCGGGTGGCATCTACTGCCGGAATGTGTATATTTTCCTCGCATGTGGTGACCGTGGAACCTTTACCACCGAAAGTTGTGATGAGGGCCCTTTTAACACGGTTTAAAATTGTTTTATTATCCATTTTCGTGGTTTTTTTGACCATCTCAAGTTCATAGTCATTGGAGATGAAGATATCCGCTCCGGTGAGAATTTCGATCAGTCGGTCAACCGGAATGATGGGTAAGGATTGTCCGGGATCAAATATGTAAGGGATCGCCATTTCTTTGAAGGCCCGGCTGTATGCCAGCATATCATCAATATTTCCCGGCGATATGATCGCAAGGGCTCTTTTAGATGTTTTTGAAAAATTATAGAGCGATGGATGTTTCATGGCACCCAGGGTAAAGCCGGTGATCTGATTGTCTGAGCTGTCGGTGGTAATGTATGCCGAAGCGGTAAATTCATCAGGCATGATTCGAATTGCGGTTAACGGTAGGCCATTTTTTTCAAGCCATGCGCCGTATTGGTCAAAGTCCTTACCGACACTGGCCAGTATCAACGGGGTTTCATCCAGCATGGAGAGATTGTAAGCGATATTTCCGGCTGTACCGCCAAATTTTTCCGAAAGGTCATTTACAGTAAAACAGACGTTTAAATCATGAATTTTCTCCGGAAGGATATGATCCGTGAATTTTCCCGGAAAATCCATGATTCGATCATATGCCAATGATCCGGATACAAAGATCTGCATATTCTTGTCTCCGTGGTTTAGCCTCTACCAGACCAGCGCCTTATATATCCACCCTTTGTCACCGTCCGCATGCTCTATGAAAAGCCAGCTGCCTTTGCTTTTTATCACTCTAAAGGGGATACCCTTTTCAACCGTAAATATAATTTTGTAACGGGTCCCCGGTCCTGAGCGAATATTGCATTTCTTTTTTTTGGTAATAACCGTTCTCATTTTGTTGACAAGTGATTTATGTATCCACCCTTCGTCCTGTTCAAAATCGCGAAAACGGTACCAAACGCCCGATTTTTTAATAACCTGTAAAGGATGGTATTTTCCGACCTGCCAAATAATGTCATACGCAGTTCCCGGTCCGGAACGAATATTGGCCACAGAAGCTGATACCGCCATACGCTCAGCTAGTGCGACGCTGCTACACAAGGGAATAAAAAGGGTGATGATGATAGCGTAGATTCTCATAGTTACACCTGATAAAATTCGAGTTCGGGTAATTGAACACATGTAAGCTTATTGCCATAAACCGCGCCGGTATCGATACCAATTTTATTTGGAAGAACAAGCGGTTTTGGAAACGGGGTATGCCCGAAGACAACCTGTTTTCCAAAATCATAATCCGACTGGATGAATTCATTGCGTATCCAGAGAAGGTCCTCGGTATTCTGAAGATTGAGAGGGATCTTTTTTTTCAGACCGGCATGAACAAATATGTATTGATCGGTCTCGAAAAAAAGAACCAATGATTTAAAAAATTCAAGGTGCGAATCGGGGATTGGGAATGTTTTCGGCTTGCGATCCTGTTTGAGATAGCTATCGAGAGTCTGCCGACCGCCGTTGGCCAGGTAGGTGAATCGGTCAACACCGGAGAGGTATTTCGCGAGCATATCTTCATGGTTTCCCTTCAGAAAAACGATATTCTGATGTCGCTTTTTAAGCCTTATCAGATATTCCACAACTTCAAAAGAATGAGGGCCTCGGTCTATATAATCTCCGATAAAAACAAGGGTATCTCGATCATCTGCGAAATCGAGCTGACCGATGAGCATACCCAGTTTGTCCATACATCCATGTATGTCGCCGATGGCAAAAATTCTTTCCATGACAAAATAAGAATCCGATCATGCTGACGTCGCCTTGCAGATCGGTCACTGTACATCAGATAGAACAATTATGTGAACGACTAATATGCCATAAAAACACGCCGCGGCCTATCAAGACGTAAAATCCCTTCTTCTTTTGCGGACTGCAGTGCGCATTGATAATCATCGGACTCCAGGGAAGATGACAGTTCCTTTACCTCAGCGGCCCGACCGCAGGGCCTGTACTGAGGCATGATATTAACATAACTGTTCGGCGATAGTCTACATGAAATAAATTTCATTATTTCCCGCGTTCCTGAGAGGCCTTTCGGAAGGGCCAGATGTCGAATCAGTAAGCCGCGATGTGCTATGCCTTTGCTATCTAAACATAGGTCCCCCACCTGTCGATGCATCTCAATTAACGCTTGCCGTGCGACTTGTGGATAATCTTTTGCGTTGCAGGTCGTTCCGGCGATCTCCGGATCCCAAAACTTGAAATCCGGCATATATATGTCAAAAACACCTTCGAGGAGCTTCAGCGTTTCAACACTATCATACCCCCCACTGTTGTAAACTAATGGAACCGATAGCCCTTGCTGAACAGCGGCTTCAGTCGCTGCAATGATCTGCGGGACCACGTGTGATGGGGTAACGAAATTAATGTTGTGGCAGCCCCTTTTTTGCAACACTATCATGATCGAAGCCAGGTCTTGATCCGATATCTCTTCACCATGGCCTTCGTGGCTGATATCATAATTTTGACAAAAATTGCACAGGAGATTGCAATGGGTAAAAAATATAGTACCGGATCCATGTAGGCCGACCAGAGGCGCTTCTTCTCCAAAATGAGGGTTATAACTGGATAGATAGGCTTTTGCCCCGGTTTTGCAGATTCCTGTTTTACCTGAAATTCGATCAATTTTACACGCTCTCGGACAGAGCGTACATGATTTTAAAATGGCGTATGCTTGCTGTCGTTTTTTCCTCAGGAGTCCTTTTTGAAAGGTTTTTATATATGCAGGTTCGGTGGTTGACATCCGTATTTACCCTCACTGACGAGCTTTGTCGAGCATCTCACCGGCATGGTCGAGTGTCGTCCGGGTGATTTTTACACCGCTCAACATTCTGGCAATTTCTTTGACCCTTTCCTTCTCATCGACCGGCTCAATGGTCGTTGTGGTTCTTCCTTTTGAAACATGTTTGGATATCATGAAATGATGATCACCAAATACGGCAATCTGAGGCAGATGGGTGATACAGATGATTTGATGAAAACGGGAAAGGGAAGAAAGTTTTTTCCCTACAACCTCAGCCACACCTCCTCCGATCCCAGCGTCGACTTCATCAAAAACAATGGTTTCAAGCGATTCCGTCCGGGCCAATATGGCTTTTAGAGAAAGGATTACCCTGGAGAGCTCGCCACCCGAAGCGATATCGGAAAGCGGTTTCAACGATTCTCCAACGTTTGGAGCGATCATAAAAGTGGCACGATCGATTCCGGTTTCTTCGATGCAGCTTTTATTCAATACAAGATGTGGATCTCTATTTGGATCGGCGGTTATACAACCGATTGACACATTAAACTTCGTCTGTGGCATTTTGAGTGTGGACAATTCTTTTTCCATCTTTTGGGAAAGAGTTTTCGCGGTTTGTAATCTTTTTTCTGAAAGCCTCTGAGCTTTGTCGGATAATTTACGATGTTTTTCTGAAAGGTCAGCTTCAATTTCAGCGATGGTTTCGGTTATATTTTCGATACTCAAAAGCTCTTGCTCAACCTCCTCAAGGTGCTGAAATACAACATCCAAGGAACCCCCATATTTGCGTTTTAATTTCTGAAGTGCATCGATCCGGGACTCAACCGTTTCCAGGCGTTGATCATCAACCTCTAAATTTTTCAGATACGACCTAAGCGCATCAACCGTGTCCTCTATCCTAAGGGAGATATCGGAAATTCTTTCTGCTTCTGGACAGAGATTGGGGTCGATCTTACATGCCCGTTCCAACTCCTTTTTGATTTCACTGAGTTTTTCAAAAATGGCGCCGGAAGCCCCATAAAGGGCTTCAATGCTGCCATGAACCGCTTTGTAAAGGGCTTCTCCATGCTTCAGACGGATACGCTCCTGTTCAAGGAATGAGTCCTCTCCGTCTGTTATCGACGCATCAAGAATCTCTTTTTTTTGGAACTGAAGCAACGCAACATGTTCAGATTGTCGGCCTTCTTTTGTTTTCAAATCCTTTAGCTCTTGAATCAAAGGGACGATTTCATTAAAGGCGTTGGAGACTTTTTTACGAAGCGGTAAAAGGCCACCGAATTGATCGAGGATAATCAACTGTTGATGCTCTTTTAACAGTCCCTGATGCGCATATTGCCCAGATATACTGGCTAGGTTTTCGGTTATCAAAGTGAGCACCTGGATGGTGGCCATTCGGCCATTTATATAGATCCGGTGCCTCTCATTTCGGGAAATTATTCTTCTGATCAGGAGTCCTTCGACAGCATTATAGCCATTGCTCTTCATAATTTCAGCAATTTTGCTTTTTGGAAAAACCTCAAAGAAGGCCTCAAGTTCAGCAGTTTCAGCACCTGTTCGTATCAATCTGGATGACGCTCTGCTGCCGAGAATAAGATTAACCGCATCGATAATGATCGACTTCCCAGCGCCTGTTTCTCCGGTTAAAATGGTGAGCCCTTTAGAAAAATGGATATGAAGATCATCGATGATGGCAAAATTTTTAATGGAAAGTTCTTGAAGCATAAAGGCAAAAATGAAAAAATTTAAAGAGAGGTCCTATTTTTTTATCGCATAATAATCGCTGTTTGTAAAGTCGGTTGTCTGTTTCTAAAATTCGATCTCGATATTGAGTCACGGCATGCGTAAATTGAATTTGACCGGGTGCAATTGATGTTTTATGTATCTTTGTGATGGAAGAGCATTTAGAAAAATAACGGTGGGAAGAGATGGAAGAAATCAACAAAGAAAACATTTTAAACCCTTCAGGCTACATTGATTCGCATCCGGGCATAGTTATCCGGGATTCTTGGCATGCCGCTTTATTTAGCAGATGCCTTGTTCTGATGGCGGCTTTTTTTTTCCTATCATGCGCCCCTGCGGTCGTCATCAAACCTGAGCCGATTGCAATCGATCCGGGAAATGCACTTTTTTCAAAGGCAGAGAAGATGTTTATCGCAAAATCGTATGACAGGGCGCTTGAGCTCTACCAACGGTTCCTTTTTCAATTTTCAGACCGACCACAAGCGGATGATGTTTTAATGCGGATTGCCAAAATCTATGAGATGGAAAATGAAACCTCAAAAGCCAGAGAAAGTTATCAACGTCTGACGACCGATTACCCGGAGAGTTCTTTTTTCCAGAATGCAATGATGAAGATGCTCGATATTCTTTACAACGAAGGTAACTATACGGAGGTGATACGAAATTCAACCAAGGCACTGGAAAGAACTATCTGGAGGGATCATATTTTCAGAATACAGATGCTTCTCGGTGAGTCGTATTTAGCGGTCAGCCAACCGGAAGAAGCGGTAAATTCTTTTATCGTTGCATATCAGCAATCGAAGGAGGAAGAAAGAGCAGATGTGATTCAGAAGCTGACAGGCGCAATCGACCGACTGGATACCAACAGGTTGATTTTCCTATTTAAAAAGATGGATGATGAATTGCTCAGCGGGTATCTTTTATACCAGCTGGGGATTGACTATGCTGATGAAAAAAAAATTGAAACTGCAGTGAAAATGCTGACTCTTTTTGTCCAAAAGTTTCCCAAACACGAAAAGACCGGTCAGGCAAAGATATTGTTGGAAGAACTTGAAAAAAAATCTCTATACCAGCGATACACAATTGGTTGTTTGCTTCCACTCAGTGGCCCATACAAAATATACGGTAACAAGGTTTTGAAAGGAATTGAGCTTGCCTTGTCACAATATACAGATGGAAGCGGCCATCCCACAATCAAGATGATAATCAAAGATACGGAATCTGATCCACAAAAAGCCGTCCAGGGTGTGGAGGAGTTATATAAGGAACGGGTTGCCGCCATCATCGGCCCTCTTGCCACGGCCATGCCGGCTGCAGTCGAGGCCCAAAAGAGGGAACTGCCGATTATCACGCTCACTCAGAAAAGAGACATTACAGATGTGGGCGACTATGTTTTCCGAAATTTTATAACGCCCAAGATGCAGGTTAAATCCCTCGTATCCTTTGCAATAAAGGAGCTTCAGTTAAAGCGGTTTGCTATACTTTATCCGGATGAAAATTACGGGAAAACCTTTTTGAACATATTCTGGGACGAGGTGATCGCCCTCGGAGGGAAAGTAGTCGGTGCAGAGTCTTACAACATAAACCATACAGATTTTGCAGATCCTATTAAAAAGCTGGTGGGTCTATACTATGACATCCCTGAAGATCTCAAATATCCGCAGGGACAAGTGGCGGACAAAGAAATCAACCCCAATGAAAAAGGAAAAAATGACGGGGCCGGCGGAGGGGAAGCGATCGGAAAGAACGAATCTGAAACTAAAACCGCGGAAGAAGAAAAGGGTAGAGGCTCTGAAGATCCGAAAGCAATCGTCGATTTTGATGTCATTTTCATTCCCGATGCACCAAATAAAGCAGGACTGATCATCCCTCAGCTGGCCTTTTATGATATCGAGGATGTCTATTTGTTGGGTACGAATCTTTGGCATTCCAAAAAGTTGATCAAAATGGCCGGACGATATGTACAGAACGCCATATTGGCGGACGGTTTTTACGCAGAAAGTACGTTAAAGGTGGTTAAAGATTTTGTTGATTCTTTTGAAAAGACCTACGGAGAAAAGCCGGGATATATAGAGGCAGTGGCCTTTGACACCTCAAGGATGCTCTTTGAAATGGTCGGTCGACCTGATATTCGATTCAGGGCCAACCTAAAAGACGATCTGATGAACCTGCGCGGTTTTCAGGGGGTCAGCGGAACGACCTCATTTGACGATCATGGCGAAGCATGGAAAAAGCTATACCTTCTTAGAATAAAAGGCGAGAAATTTGTCCAAATAAATTGAAGGGTTGGGACATGATGAATCTTTCCTATTTTGCGTACAATGTTCTGGGTACCGGCCTTTTTTTAGCCCTGTTCCCTCTGTTTTGGTTTTATTCGCGCGTTACCGGCCGGTATCGTGAAAGTATTCAGCAGCGTATCGGGATCTACCCTGATTCACTCATCTCCAGGATTTCCGGGACACCCCGTATATGGATTCAAGCTGTTTCCGTAGGAGAAATCAATGTCGCCCTGGCGATCATGGAATCCCTTGCCGCTTTAGTGCCAAATTGTGCTTTGATTCTTTCGACAACAACGGAGCATGGACATGCCTTTGCTCAGCGTAAGATCGGTAAAAGCCGAATTAGAGAAAATACAACATGCGTTTTTGCCCCTGTTGATTTTATCGCCTCAGCGCGCAAGGCGTTGTCTACCCTCAAACCGGACATACTGGCATGCCTCGAGACGGAGATTTGGCCAAACTGGTTTATCGAGGCTCAAAGAATGGGGATCAAAACCGCCCTAATCAATGGCAGAATTTCCGTACGTTCCATTAGAGGCTATATGAAGATCCTGCCACTGATGAAGGAAACGCTAAAATCTGTTGATGCCTTTAGCATGATCCTGACATCGGATGCTGAGCGGATCAAGAGGCTGGGTGCATCTGAAAACAGAATTGAAGTCAATGGAAATGCAAAATACGATCTCCTGTTGAATCAGGTAGATGGAAACGATCGTGAAAAAATGAAGCGTCTGTACAAAATCAGAGACGATCAACCGGTTTTTATGGCCGGTAGCATTCGAAGTGCAGAAGAGAAGATCATTATCGATGTTTATGAAAAAATCGTTCAATCCCATCCTGAAGTAATTTTGATGATCGCCCCCAGACACCTGGAAAGAACAGATCACATCGAAGAGTTGGTCAGAGAAAGAGGATTTTCATACCAGCTTAGGACAGAGCTTGACAACGAAAACCGTTCACGAACCGCGTCTGTAATCATCATAGATACGATCGGTGAATTGCAGTCCACATACAGCATCGCATCCATTGTTTTTTGTGGAGGGAGTTTGGTTCCCCTGGGCGGGCAAAACATCCTCGAAGCAGCCGTATGGGGAAAGCCGGTTTTTTATGGGCCATCTATGGAAGATTTTCTCGATGCAAAGGATCTTCTTGACAAAACAGGAGGCGGTATACCGGTGAGGGATGGGCGGGAAATGGCTGAAAAAGCACTCTATTTTTTCGACCATCCAGATAAGGCAAAAATGATTGGAAGATTGGCAAAAAAAGCCGTGATGCTGAATCAGGGTTCAGCACGAAAACATGCGATGGTCCTGCAACGATTACTCAACTAATTTCAAAAATTTTCTGATCCGCACCTTCGGCTGCGGCGATGACGGCATGATGCCTTTGTCAAAGGGCAAAGGTTTGGCTTTGTAAAATAAAAACGTAGAACTTGAGCTATCAGGTGCCGTTAAATTTGAACTCTCCTTTGCCCAATATGTCATGAAGATGCAAAACACCCAGAACCTTTCTTTCCGAATTGATAATCGGGAGAACTGTAATTTGATATCGCTCCATCATGTTCAGTGCATCATATGCCGGTGTATCTGAAGTAACCGATCTGGGGTTTGTTGTCATGACGTCGTGCACCATCAAATCAAAGACCGGCGTTTTTTTCGAAATTAAGCGTCGGATGTCGCCATCGGTGATAATACCGATTAGGGCGTTGTCAGCGACGGTTGTCACCAGTGTCACACCCAGTTGAAGACGATTGATTTCATCAATCGCTTCGTCCATTTTGGCATGCTCCGAAACCTGCGGTACCAGCTCCCCGGTCAGCATAAAATCTTTCACATTGCAGGAAAGCCGGTGACCCAGGCGGCCACCTGGATGAAATTTTTCAAAATCGCTTGTTTTAAATTTCTTCTTTTTTATAAGGACCACCGCCAGGGCGTCACCCATGGCCAATAGGGCGGTGGTGCTCACGGTTGGAGAAAGTCCCAAAGGGCAGGCTTCCTTTTCTACGCCGACATCGATCACAATGTCGCTTATTTTTGCCAGTGTTGAATTTTCATCTCCGGTAAAGGCAACGATTTTGCACCCGATTTCACGGATACTTGGTATAAGACCATTGAGCTCATCTGTCTCTCCACTGTTGGAAAGAGCAACAAATATATCGTTTGGTCTCGCTATACCGAGATCGCCATGCCTTGCCTCCACCGGATGTAAAAATAAAGCGCGAGTTCCGGTACTGCTTAAAGTAGCAGCGATTTTTTTCCCCACTATACCGGATTTTCCGATGCCGCTGATTATAAGAGAACCGCTGGATTCACAAACCAGATCCACCAATTTTGTAAAACTGTCGTTAACACGATCGGCCAATTTTAAAATGCCTTCTGCTTCTAGCTTTAAAACTTCGATTGCTTGCTCGATGACCATACGCTGTTTATTCCTCGGCCCCTCAATTTGCTGTATTAGGTTAGTGATATAAGATATTATTGTAGACCGTTATAACGACCCCGTCAACTTCTCAGTTCGAAGTGAGAATCTTTTTGCTTCCATTTTTCGATAGATTTCAGCAGGATTTTGTTAAATTTTTAGTTGACAAGCGATTAGCTCACCATTATATTCCGCCAGAATTTTTTGTTCTTTATTTTAAGGGCCGGGAGGGGCTCTCTCCAGGTCTTTTTTATTTGTTAATCTCGATAAAAAGGGGGTGATTCAATTGATTTGTTCAACGGTCAGAAAAGAAAAGGAATGTCCTTTTATGACCCAAAAAGGATGTTCATACAACGGCGGGATTTGCCATGAGGTCGTAGATGAATGCAAAGGATGCAATCGTTCAGCCGAGTTCTCATCGAGCTGGTATTGCTCGACATTTCCCAATCCCTCGATAAAATGGAAAAACGGGAAATGCAGTCTGGCATCTCATGTAACCTCAGCTTCAACATCCAAGGGAACCAAGATCAACCCGCTCAAAGCTTCCAAACGCGGCAAAAGATAGATGAAGTTGCGATCTTAGGGTAAACCCCGTCCTGATATCGGACGGGGTTTTTTTTAAAGCATGCCGGGTGCAAGCCTCACCGTTTGCCATACCCGCCACCGCCTGGTGTTTCAATTCTAACCACATCTTTTTCCCTGAGATAATCATGAAATTTCCCGGGTTTTTCTTCGAAATGGCCGCTTTTAATCAATCGATTCCGGCCGGTTTTGCCGGAGCTGCCTCCAAAAAGCCCATAGGGAGGTGTGCGTCGCCTTTCGGAAAGGACTGTGACTTCGGCGTCGGAGAGCAGCTGTATCTCCCGGTTGATGCCGTCGCCGCCGCTAAAAAGACCTTTTCCACCGGAACCCCTACGAATGGAATATTCAGTCACCAGAAAGGGATAGCTATACTCCAGTGCTTCAACCGGCGTATTTAAGGTATTGGTCATATGCGAATGAACCGCTGACTCCCCGTGATTCCCGGCGGTCGCTCCCATGCCGCCCCCAATGGTCTCGTAGTAGGTAAAGGGGCCGCCGGTTCTTTTATCCGTGCCGCCGATAGTGATGTTGTTCATAGTTCCTTGACTCGCCGCCGGGATTATCTCCGGGAGCGCCTGGGACAGCGCACCTAGAACCGTATCAACGATCCTTTGGGATGTCTCGACGTTTCCGCAGGCAACCGCAGCCGGAAAAACAGAATCGGTTATGGTCCCTTTTCGTGTCAAAACCACGATCGGTTTGAGGCAACCGGCATTCGTCGGAATATCCTCTTTGATCAAAGACCGAAACACATATAAAACCGCGGAGAGGGTGATCGCATAGACGGCATTTATGCTCCCCTGAATCTGGCTATCAGATGCGCTAAAATCTATAATCGCTTTATCCTGATGTATATGGATTGCAGTGCGGATACGAATATTTTCGTTCCCCATGCCGTCATCATCCATCACATCCTCAAAAGAATAATCGCCGTCGGGAATCCCCAAAATGGTGCGTCTCATCACTCTTTCAGAATAGTCAATCAAGCTTTTGGCATAAAAATCGACGGTTTCAAGCCCATATTTTTTAATCATCTCGACGACCCGCCGACTGCCGGTGATATTGGCCATGATCTGTGCCGCGAAATCCCCCTCTCTCTCGATCGGTGTTCGGACATTGTTCAGAATAAATCGCATGACGTTGTCGTCAATCTTTCTCTTTTTGACTATTCTTGTAGGCGGAATTATCACCCCTTCCTGGAATAGTGAGGAAGAAAGCGGCATGGATCCGGAACTCATTCCCCCGACATCTGCGTGATGGGCCCTATTGGCCACATAAAAGAGAGGCTTATCGCCTTCGATGATGACCGGTGATACGATCGTTATATCCGGGAGATGAGTACCACCTTTAAAGGGATCGTTCAACATTACCATATCCCCTTCTGCAAAAACTAAATCGCTGATAGCGGCTTTTACGGACATCGGCATGGAGCCCAGATGAACCGGGATATGGGCCGCCTGGGCAATCATATCTCCTTTCTTATCAAAAACCGCACAGGAAAAATCCCGTCTTTCTTTGATGTTCGGCGAGAAAGCGGTACGGTTCAGCGTTACCCCCATCTCTTCGGAAATAGAGGAAAAACGGTTTTTAAAAACTTCAAGTAAAATAGGGCTTTCTTTCATTACAATTCCGTCTCCTTACCGGTGAGCGCTAATTTTCAATCGTCAAGAGGATGTTTCCGTATCCATCCACCTGCCCGACGGCAAATGGGGGGATGACAATTGTGGATGTATATTCGATCAACAAAGATGGGCCTTTGATCACATTCCCAGTTTTCAATTTATCTCTTGATATGACGGTGGTTTCAATCCATCTCCCATTAAAAACCACCTTTTTTTTGCCGATGATGGCATCGGATGAAAGAGCTTCACCAACCGGTTCGTTTTTTTGAAAAATCGGTTTCGCTGGATACCCCCTGGCCCTGAGTCTCACATTGACAATCTCGACCCTTTTATCGCGGTTGCTGTATCCATAGCTCTTTTCATGCCGATTATGGAATCGGTTGATAAAATCGTCTTCAAAGGGAACCATGAGCTCGTAAGACTGCCCTTGATACCGCATGTCCAAATATCTTTCCATGATGATTCGGTCCGCGCTCACATCCTCTATCAACAGGTCACCAGCCGCCCGTTTTTCAAGCGGCTTAAAAAGGTTTCGAAGGGCCCCGATTTTCCCATGAGACGAATTGAGCATCACCGTTTGAGAATAATCCTTTATGATATCTGCCATTACCATTCCGATGGCCGAAAGAATGCCCGGATGCTTTGGAACCAAAACCCGGGGGATGCTCAACAGCCTGGCAAGAAATATCGCATGCATTCCCCCGGCGCCGCCAAAGGCAAAAAGGGTAAACTCCCTGGGGTCAAATCCCCTTTCAACGGAGATGACCCGGATGGCCCTCTCCATGGCCGTATTAACCACGGACAAGATGCCCTCTGATAGTTCGATTTCCGTTAACCCCATCGGTTTGCACATTTTTTCAAAATAGAACTGGAGTCGCTCCAATTGGAGTTTCATCTTACCGCCCAAAAAGCGGTCGGGCATCAGCCGTCCCAAAAACAAATTTGCATCTGTCACCGTGATGCGCGTCCCATGCCCGTAGCAAATCGGCCCCGGATCAGCCCCCGCACTCTCCGGACCCACCTTGAGAGAGCCACCGATATCCTGATCGGCAATCGATCCGCCGCCGGCGCCCACGGTGTGGATATCGATCATCGGCACTTTTATCGGATATTCATCGATACGCGATTCCATCGTTAACGGAAGTTTTTTATCGATCAAAGCCACATCGGTGGATGTGCCACCCATATCAAATGTAATCAGTTTATCATGCCCGGACATTATCCCAACTTCATAAGCTCCCACCGCTCCACCGGCCGGCCCTGATAAAATGGTTCTGACCGATTCTTTTGCCGCAGTTTCGGCTGAAATACTCCCCCCGTTGGACTGCATGATTCTCAATCGGTTTTTCCCCAAATGATCGGCAATTCGGGTGATATATCGGTTCATTTTGGGCGAAACATATGCATTGATAACGGTAGTGGAGGCTCGTTCGAATTCTCTAAATTCCGAAAGAATCTCATGCGACAGGGAAGTCGGAATGTGCAGCAGTGAAATCAATTCTCCCACACGTCTTTCATGTTCCGGATTCTTAAAGGAAAAGAGAAAGGACACAGCCACCGATTCCACACCCGCCTTTTTCAACCTATTTTCAATCTCCGATACGTCGGCATTATTTAAATCGGTGAGAACTTTTCCTGAATGGTCCACCCGGCATCTCACGCCAAAGCGCCTATCTTCAGGAATCAATGGGGGTGTTTTCCGATATGAAAGATTGTACAGCTCTTTGCGGTGCTGCCTCCCGATCTCGATAACATCTTCAAACCCCTTATTGGTAATCAGCGCCGTTTTGGCCCCCTTTTTTTCCAAGATGGCATTTGTGGCAACCGTTGAACCATGAATCACATGAACCGGCTGAGTCTTGGCGATCTGTTCCAGTCCACTTAATACGGCCGAGGCCGGATTGGAGGGAGTGGAAAGAATCTTATAAACGCCCCATGTTTCACGGTCTTTGAAAACAAAGTCCGTGAAAGTGCCGCCTGTATCAACACCCAGTAACATCTTCGGTCTCGTTCTCCAATTCACCCTTCAAAGGGACACCGATGGCAATTTCCCGGCAAGTTTAGATTCCTAAAAAGGCTGATCGGAACCTATCGTTTTCAAGAAGCTGTTTTCCGGTCCCTTCTCCTATAATTCGCCCGGTCTGAAGAATATATCCGCGATCGGCCAAATCCAGCGCCTCTCTGACATTTTGTTCAACAATGAGGATGCTGATCCCTTTTTCCTTCAGCCGTCTGACCGTATCTAGCACTTCGTCCACCAGCACCGGCGCTAAACCCAGCGAGGGTTCATCTAGGAGAAAGAGCTGTGGGCTCGACATCAACCCTCTCCCGATCGCCACCATCTGTTGCTCGCCGCCGGAAAGGGTGGAAGCAGGTTGTTCACGTCGTTCACGAAGACGCGGAAAAAGATGGTACACAAATTCCAGGTTTTGTTGAACCTGATGTCTATCGGTGATCACATAAGCGCCCAGAAGGATGTTTTCCGACACGGATAGCGGTTTGAATAACATCCGCTCCTCGGGCACATAGACTATCCCCATGCGGACAATGTTTTCGGTTCGCTGCTTTTGAATTTCACGATCCTCAAAAAGAATTCGACCTTCAAAAACGCGTTGTGTTCCCATCACGCTCCTAAGCAGGGTGGATTTTCCTGAGCCATTTGTCCCGACCACGGAAACGGTTTCCCCGGCCTCCATTTGCAAAGAGACACCATGAAGAACCGGAAGTCCTGAATAGCGCACCCTGATATGATCGATCTCTAAAATGGGCTCGCTCACAGGCTAATTCAGCTCCTTTTCATGCTCTTGGACATATCTTTCTCCTAGGTAGGCCTTAATCACTCTGGGGTCTTTCGCGACAGCTGCAGGACTTCCATCGGAAATCTTTTGGCCATAGTCCAACACAATGATGCGCTCGCAGATTTTCATAACCAGTTCCATCACATGCTCAATCAGGATGACCGTTATGCCGAGTTCATGGTGTATCTGTTTGATGGTGGTCATGATCTCTTCAATTTCACCGGGGTTCAAACCGGCAGCAACTTCATCGAGCAATAACAGTTTGGGTTTCGTGGCCAGTGCGGTTGCCATCGCGACGCGTTTTTGAGCCGCAGCGGGTAATTCGCTCACCAGATATTCTGAGAGATTTTGCAAATGAAGATCCCTTAAAATCTCCCTGGCATGCTGCCTGGCCACAACGCGAGAACGGGTGTGGAGAAAACACCCCACCATCACATTTTCCTCGACAGTGAGATCACCCGAGGCGACATAGACCTGGAAAGTCCGAGCCATACCCCGTCTGGCGACTTCATGAGCCTTTAACCCGCTTATCTCCTTACCGTTAAAAAAAATTCGGCCAGATGTTACCGGATAAAATCCGGAGATACAATTGAAAAGCGTTGTTTTTCCGGCGCCGTTCGGACCGATTAACCCCAACAGCTCTTCTTTCTCCAATGCAAAGGAGATATCATCATTGGCTCTCAACCCACCGAAATTCTTCGTGAGATGATTTACTTTCAAAAGTGCCATCAATTGCGCTTTCTTCGCCGCACTCTCTCCACGATACCCCAGATACCTCGGGGCTCAAACGCGGAAATCAGCATGATAATGACCGCATAAATAATCAAATCGATTCCCACCAGCCCAGCCGTTGCGCCCAACCATTCCTTCAAATAGCTCTTCATCGGGATCAACACCCCGGCGCCGATGATAGGACCCCACAAAGAACCGGCACCACCTAGCATCGCCATCAACGCGATTAAGATCGAAATGTCAAGGCTCATGGTATCAGCAGGTTCAATATTTTTGATGTAGCAGGCATGAAAAGATCCCACAACACTGACAAAAGCCGTGGCAATGGCATAGGTTTTAACTTTTGCCCAGCGAGCGTTGATGCCCAAAGACTGGGCGACCGCTTCATTATTTTTGATGGAACGGAGCTGGAATCCCAAACACGATTTCCGGAACCAGTTGACGTATAGAATCCCGACTAAAAAAAATCCCAGGATGACATAATAGTAGTAAATATCTGCTTTAAAAATCAGCCTTAAAAAATCGGGGGAATCATATTTAATGGGGGATATCTCCAGTCCCCTGGCAGCGCCAACAAAATTCCAGACTTCAAACAGATCTTTTAGTACCAGAGAGGTGGCAATGGTAGCGATGGCAAAATAATGGCCTTTTAACCGGAAAAGTGGATAGCCGATGATAAACGACCAGATGACGGCAAGGCAGACCCCGATCGGCATCGATACCCAGAAGGGGATATCCCAGCGAATAAGCATCACCGCTGTTGTAAAAGCCCCGATACCCACATACTGGGCTTTGCCGAGATCCACCTGGCCCCCATATCCACCGATCGTATTCCAACCCATTCCATAAAGGGAGAACATGAAAAACTGAATCATGGTTGCCATTGCAAAAGAAGAAAGGGGAATGAGGGAAAAGATCAGCAGAAAAACCAGCACCAGTCCGGCCACTATCAGATCGATACGGGGAAAATCCGAAAAATCAAAGGCGCTTTTTAGTGTTTCCATCCGAACAATCCCCTGGGCCGAAACACCATGATCAGAAAATAGGCCAGATAGACCCACATATACTTAAGCGATGTCATGGGAACATTTGCCATCCAATCTAAATTGAAGGTATAGGTAAAAAAGTCCCAAAAACCGGGGAGTTCTGTTATCATGCCGACCACGAGGCCGGCAAAAAAGGCGCCGGGAACGCTGCCGAATCCGCCCAAAGCCACAATGGCAAAAGCAATCATGGTAAAAAGCAGACCAATAAACGGGTTGACCGACCAGAAATTGACAATCAGGGCGCCGGCAATGGTCACGGTACCCCCGCCAATTCCCCAGGCCAGCGTGTTCATCCGTTCGGTGGAAATGCCCATATAACGCGCCCCTTGGGCATCCAACGCCGTGGCTGTCAAGGCTTTTCCGATTTTGGTTCGGTTCATGAGCAACCAGACGCCCCAGAATGCCATCACGGAAAGCCCCGCTGAAGCTAATTTCGTTGCCGGGATGATGACACCCATTCCGATATCAAAGCTTTTGCCAACCAAAATGCCGTGATGAATTGCCCGGTCTTCGGAACCAAAAACCAGCAGGGCCAGATTCCTTAAAAACAACATCAAACCAAAAGTGCCCAACAGTTGCGCAATCATCGGACCTCTGAGCAAAAATTTGAT
This sequence comes from uncultured Desulfobacter sp., assembly GCA_964608375.1. GTDB lineage: Bacteria > Desulfobacterota > Desulfobacteria > Desulfobacterales > UBA2156 > UBA2156. The sequence continues at coordinate 17,621 of CAZSON010000029.1, forward strand.
AAATCCGGTATAGCAAACAATTCCCAGCAAAAATCCCACCACGGCTGCCACCGGTAGTGTCAGGATCGGATCGATGCCGGTGGCGTTTGCGGTCAACAAACCGGTATACATACCGATCATGAGAAATTCTCCATGAGCAAAATTGACAATATTCATCACACCGAAAATGATTGTCAAACCCAACGCCACCATGGCCAGAACCATACCGATCAACAAACCGGCAACAATTGAACTTAGAAGAATATCCATTGTATTTTTTTTGTGGAATGAATTAAACCCCTCCCTCTCATTCCCGTGAGCATATAAGAGGGAGAAGGGAGGGGTTTAAAATCAGACAATAACTAAAATTTCGGGAAGGGATAGATCATATCCGCAGAGGCAACATCAAAGGGGTAGATAATTTCCAGAACGATTTTGCCGTCGGCTCCTTTTTGATATTGACCGATGAGACCGGAACCCAGAACATTCTGCCCCAGCTCATCCCCTGAGGTAGAAAATTGAATGCCTGCCCAAGGGACCACCAATTCCGAACCCTGAATTTTGATGGCATTGGCTGCTCGCTGAATATCTGCCGGTTTCACCGAACCTGCTTTTTCAAGCACATGCACCCATGTCTGCAGCCCTGTAAAAGCCCGCGCTGACGCGCCTCCCAGATCGTTATTCGTTTTGGCCTTGTAAAGTCTGTTGACCTGACCGGCGATCTCTTTAATATCCACAACTTTCGGTAAAAATACAGTGCGGGTGAGGATACCGGTTATAGTGTCGCCCAGTGTGTTGCGAAATTCAGGTTTTTCAAACCCGGCATCTTGACCCCAGATGATCTTGGGCGCCAGCTTCTGAGCCTTTAAGGTTTTAGCCATAAGAATAGCATCCGAGGTATATGACGCAAACAGCAACACATCCGCTCGGGAGGCTTTCAAGGACCGCACTTCGCTGGAAAGATCGGGCGATTCTTTAGCGTACAGCAACGATTTTTTTACATTAAATCCGTATTCTTTGGCCAGATCCTTGATAAGATCGGAAACATGGGATCCCCATTCGGTTTTTTCGCACGCTGAAGCCAGGTTCAGCAGATCTTTTTTTGAAACTGCCTGAACGCCCCTCACCTTTCCCTCTGTAAGACCGGTCAACAAATCGAAAAGATCTTTGGTAAACCATTTGTCATGCGGGGTGGTGCGCCAAAACCACTTGAAACCGCGTTTCGTCAACGCCGGTGATGTGGAGGTCCCATTGATCATCGGAACACCGTGCTGTTCAGCCACAGCACTGACCGTTTTCGTCACCGAACTGTGGTAACAGCCCATCAGACCGTCTACTTTATCATCCAAAATCAGTTTTTTGGCTAAATCGGCACCCAGGGTAGGGTTGCCTTCATGATCCTTAAAAATGAGCTTGATTTTTGCTCCACCCAGGCTTTTTATTCCGGCGTTTTTCGCCATGCTCATATTTAAATCGGACATAACATTATTTGCTATATCTGCAGCAAGTTCCGCTCCGGCGCGAAGCTCGCGGCCCGCTGCAGCCGCACCGCCGGTCAGCGGATAGATGACCCCGATTTTGATTTCTTTAACGGCCCAGCCATTGGGAACACCAAAGAATCC